>JACRNK010000155.1:0-4025 GCA_016234985.1 Deltaproteobacteria bacterium | reverse complement strand
TTGTCGTGAGTCATATAATTTTAATTCCTATTTAAAAAAATATGTTGCTACAGTTTTATTGCCTGTCCCTGCCTATTTCTTTAAAGGGGTTTACTATTTTAAGTATGTTCTCAATTATGTGTCCGCTTTGCAAATCCTCCGAATAAAGAATCTTACATCCCTTTTCCAGAGCAGAAGCTATTATAAGCCCATCCCAGTAGGAATATGTGTATCTTAAATGCAAACCGATTGCCTTTATCACAGTGGATTTATTGATCGGAGCTATCCTGAAATTTTCAGTTAAATCCAATACTATTTCTTCCGCCTCTTTCCTGTTTTTAAAACCCTTTTTTGTAATGGCGTAAAAGAACTCGCCAAGCACCTGCGTGCTTATAATGATATTTTCATAGCTCTCATCTATAAGATGTCTTATTTTCTGCCCTTTCTCTTTGTCAGAATACAGGTAAATCCATAAATTTGTATCAACAAACACATCATCTTTTTTCATATATCTCTTCTCTATTAAATTTATACCCTACAGGAAGTTTGAAAGAATGGTCTCTTACTGACTCTAAAAATATCTTCTTATTTTTTTCTACATCCGTAAGCTTTTTCCCATATTTTGTCGTTAAAAATTCATAAAAATCGAATAATTCACTTCTTGCCTTTTCAGGCAACATATCTAAATTTATATTTTTTTGCATTTTAATCCTCCCTTGCTGGTTCAATCTTTTAGACTGAACTGGCAGAAGCGCCAACTTAGGCAATTTGTTATACTTTTTTCATGCCATATTGCTACTCTTCAATATCCATTACAACCGCATCCGCCCACCTTGAGACCTCTCCTGCCTGCTTTGGGGTAGATATACCAAATCCCACGCCCACTGGCAAGGGTGTAAATTTTCTCACCCTCGTTACCGATTTCTGAATAGTATTTGATAATTCTTTTCTTGCGCCTGTAATCCCAGCAACCGAGACATAGTAAACAAACCCGCCTCCCTGGCTTGCCACAAGTTTCATACGGCTATCGTCACTGGTGGGCGTTAAAAGGAATATCAGGTCAAGGCCGTTTCTGTCGGTATGCGTTTTTAATTCCGATGCTTCTTCCGGCGGAAGGTCAACCACAAGCGCTCCGTCTGCGCCTGCATTTTTTGCGTCTTTTGCGAACTTCTCCACACCATAAATAAATATCGGATTGTAATACCCAAAAAGGACAATCGGGATTAAGCTCTTTTTCCTTACATCCCTTACTAATTCCAGAACATGACTTAATGTTGCGCCTTTCTTCAACGCCCGCTCCGATGCAGCCTGAATAGTTGGCCCGTCTGCCATGGGGTCGGAAAAGGGTATGCCCAATTCAACAATATCCGCGCCGGATTTTTCCAACTCAAAGATAATCTCCTTGCTGGTTTTTAAATCAGGGTCGCCTGCTGTAATAAAAGTTATCAGCGCCTTTTCACCGTTATCTTTGAGTCTCTTAAAGGTTTGACCTATTCTGCTTTGAACTTTGAACCCCTGCTTACTGCTTGCAGGGACATGCTTTGAACTTTGAACTTTCATATTTCAACCCTCATCTCCTTGGCCGCGGTATTCAAATCCTTATCGCCTCTGCCGGAGAGATTTACAATTATTATCTTATCCTTGCCGAGTTTCGCCGCAAGCTTCATCGCATATGCAACCGCGTGAGAGCTTTCCAGCGCCGGAATAATCCCTTCCAAAAGCGATAAGACCTTAAAGGCATTCAGGGCTTCTTTATCGGTAATTGCCGTATATTCAATCCTTCCCATATCGTGCAGAAAACTATGTTCGGGACCGACGCCGGGATAATCAAGCCCCGCTGAAACAGAATGGGTGTGAATTATCTGACCATCGCTGTCCTGCAAAAGATAAGTTTTGCTTCCGTGCAGAACGCCGACCTTGCCGGCGCAGATTGACGCCGCATGTTTTCCGGTTTTGATGCCATATCCTGCCGCCTCAATGCCAATCATCTTCACACCCTTATCCTTTATAAAAGGATGAAACAAACCCATTGCATTGCTTCCGCCGCCGACACAGGCGACAAGATAATGCGGCAATCTGCCTTCTATATTTTTTATCTGCTCCCTTGCCTCTTTGCCTATCACCGATTGAAAATCCCTCACCATCATGGGATACGGGTGCGGCCCGGCAACGCTGCCTATTATATAAAAGGTGTTCCACACATTGGTTGTCCAGTCCCTGATCGCCTCATTCATGGCATCTTTCAGGGTGCAGCTTCCTGATGAAACAGGATTTACCTTTGCGCCAAGAAGTTTCATTCTAAAGACATTCGGCTTCTGCCTTTCAATATCCTCTGTGCCCATGTATATTTCGCAAGGCAAACCGAACATGGCCGCAACCGTTGCAGTTGCAACGCCGTGCTGCCCCGCACCTGTCTCTGCTATTATCCTTGTCTTACCCATCCTCTTGGCAAGGAGGATTTGTCCCATTGTATTGTTGATTTTATGCGCGCCCGTGTGGTTGAGGTCTTCGCGCTTTAAATATATCTTAGCGCCACCGGCTTTTTTGGTAAGCCTCTCCGCAAAATAAAGCGGCGTTGGCCTGCCGACATATTCTTTCAGATAATAATCCAATTCTTTCTTGAAATTCTTATCGCTCTTGAATTTCAGATATGCCTTTTCAAGCTCCAATACCACCGGCATCAGGGTCTCGGATATGTATCTGCCGCCGTAGATGCCGAAGTGGCCTTGCTTGTCGGGAAGATTTTGAATTCTCATATTCCATGCCCTTTCTCATCAATTATATTTTTCACCCTGTCATACAATGTCTGAATCCTGTTCATCATTTCATGACGGTCAAGGCGATCTTCAGAAGAGACATAGCCGGCATATCTCAATTGAACAGCAAAGGCATTCAGATCAACAAAATCCCACAAGTCCTTTATGTCGCACTGCATGTCCTCAAGTTGAATCAGAAGCAGCCGCAGGTCATGCTTGAGGGGATATTCTTTGTCAAACGATGCAATCCATGACTTTAAAGTCTTTTCCACAGCCTGCTGAGCATGAAAACCGAATATCTCTTCGGCAAATTCTTCCGCATCAGTCATGCCTTTCAACGCACGAAGGTCTTTTCCTGCCGCGGCAAGCAATTCTTTTGCTTCTTCATGTCCGCTCATATAGAATCCGTCCCTCTTTTGCCGCATGTGCAATAACATGGTTTTTAGCGCCTATCCATTTATAGAATTCCTGTTTACTATATACCAGTATATCCATAGGCATACGGACGTGCTTTAACAGGCGATGAATATCGCCTATCTCTTTTCTCCGGCTTCTGGAAGGGTCAAAGGGATACTCTTCAATAATCAAAAAATCAAGGTCCGAGCCAGGCGCGGCATTGCCGCGCGCATGAGAACCGAAAAGTATGATCTTGAAAGGATTGACCGCTTCAACAATCACATGGGTTATTTCTTTAAGTATGTCTTCTGTCGCTTTATCCATCGCTTGCCAACCTCTGTCCGTCATTCACGCTTTGACTCCGCATATCAACCGACATCAAAGTCTCGGATATATATCTGCCGCCGTAGATACCGAAGTGCCCTTGCTTGTCGGGAAGGTTTCTATTCATATGGTTCCTTTCGCCCTTTCTATAAACTCCATGACCTTTATTAAATCCTTTTTCCCCGGCGACTCTTCCACGCCGCTTGATACATCGACCGCATACGGCGTTACTATCTTTATGGCCTGCTTAACATTTTCAGGAGTCAATCCGCCGGCCAGTATTAGCCTCCCCGCCTTTGCAGCTTCCTTGGCAACGCCCCAATTAAAGAGAGCGCCGGTGCCTCCCTCAACTCCTTCTTTATATGTGTCCAGAAGATATGCGGAAACACGGTAACGTTCCGCTTCCTGACTGACCCCATGCCCGCGCGCTCCAACAACCTGCGCCCCTTTCATTTTGAATGTTTTTATAATCTTGCCGGATATGCCTTCACAAAACTCAGGAGATTCGCTGCCGTGAAGCTGAACCACATGCAGACCAACGGTTTTGACGATTTCATTTATCATGTTTGC
>JACRNK010000154.1 GCA_016234985.1 Deltaproteobacteria bacterium | reverse complement strand
GAGGCAATTACTATGGCTACAGACATCTTTAAAAGGGCGGAGCTTATGGGCATCGGCATCATGAGCCTGACCGAAGCAAATCTTAAGGATTTGGTCAAAGAACTGGAATCTAAAGGAGAGGTAAGCCAAAAAGAGGGCAAAGATTTATTAAAAAATCTCGTTGACAAGGCAGATAAAGAAAGAAAAACAGTAGAGGAAAATATCAGAAAAGGAATTAAGGATTATCTGGCAAAGGTTAATATCGCCAGCAGGGAAGATGTAATAAAATTGGAAAAAAGGGTTAAGGGTCTTGAGGAAAAGATAAAGGAACTGACAAAGGCAATGGAGGAGTAAGTATAGGCTATGGGGTTTTCCTATTGCCTATCGCCTGTTTTTTATTACTTTTTCTCTGCCACAAGATTCATATACATCTGAGCCTTTGTATCGTTGGGATTTTTATGGAGCACTTTTAACCACTCTGCTTTTGCCTTCTCTACCTGGCCCATTGTAAAGAAAGTGATCCCAAGATTTATCCTGGCAGGCGTATATTCGGGATTTATGCTTATCGCTTCTTCCAGTTCCTTTACAGCCTTGCTGTAATCACGCACATCCCTATATACTATACCTAACTTATTCTTTATATCCACAAAGGTCGGCCGCAGCACGATGGCCTTTTTATATTCGTCGGCAGCCTCTTTATAAAGACCTAGCCCCTGATATATAGCGCCTATCTCCGCATGCATATTCGCAAGTTTGCCCTTGGCAAACGGATCTAAATAGGAAGTTGCGCTTTCTTTTCCAGCTTCTTTCGCCTTGCCATAAACACCCTGGGCCTTGTCAAATTCCCCCATCTCATTATAAATCACCGCCAGATTTAATGACACCTCTGTGTAATTCGGATTGATTTTAAGCGCCTTTTCAAAGCACCCTATGGCGTCGCTCCGCCTGCCGGCTGCATAATATATATAACCGAGCATATTATATACGTCCGCAAAACCATCCTTCTCTTTTAAGACCTCTTCCAGATATATCTGGGCCTCATTATAATTTTTTTCATCAAAGGCCTTTTTCCCTAATTCATACGACTCGTTCCACTTTCTTTTCATAATATCTCCTCTATCCATCGCCCCGATTGTCGCTCAACCAACTCTTTGCGTCAAGGGCGAATGAACTGTCAGGAAAATTTGCAATAAGCGTAGAAAATGTATCCTTGGCAAGGTCTTTCTCGCCCAACCCTATGTATGATTTACCGATATAATAGAGGGCCTTGTCCGAAAGACCGGCATCAGGATATTTCTTCAATATTTCCGCAAATCTGACTAACGCGCCTTTATATTTCTTATCTTTAAAATAAAAATTCCCTATGTAAAACTCCCTGTCTGCCAGTCTCCTTTTCAAAAAAACTGTCATTTCTTTTGCCTTATCCGCATACATGCTTGCCGGATATATTGAAATTATGTCGCTGAACGCCAAAAGGGCCTTTTGCGTGCTGGTTTGGTCTCTGTCTATGGTGGATACTTCTCTTAAATAACTCATACCTTTCTGGAACAGGACGTAAGCAGCCTTTGGATGACCGGGGTGCATACTGACAAAATTGGCATAGTAAGATGCGGCTGCTGTAATATGCGTCTGCCAGAAGCAGTTCCGCATCCACAGCAAGAGGGCTTAGGGGATAACCTTCCATAACCTTTTTAAGCCTATCTATTGCTTCATTATAATCGCCGTCGCGGTAGAGGGCTGCGCCTTCAGAATACAAGAAGGCAGGATCGCTGCCATTTGCCAATTCATCTTTTGTGGAGGCGCAACCGGTAAAGACAGTAAGCAGTAAGCAGTAAGCAGTAAGCAGTAAAAGGCAAACAACATTTTTGCTGCCTACTGCATACTGCCTACTGCATACTTCTCCTGATTTCTGACTTCTGGCTTCTGATTTCATGTTATTTTAAGCAGTTCTTTTACCACGGACAATACATGGGGGGCCTGAATTGGTTTGGTTATGTAGGCGTTTGCTCCGAGAGAAAGGGCTTTTTCCCTGTCTTCCTTCCCGCCCTCTGTCGTAACCATTACTATAGGGACATTCTTGTAATCAGGGTTGCCTCTGATAATGCTTACCAATTTAAGGCCGTCCATAACAGGCATGTTGATATCTGCCAGCACAAGGTCGAATTTTCCGTTGGTAAGTTTTTTATAGCCGTCTACCCCGTCTGCTGCCTCAACGGTCTCTACGCCGCTCAACCTCTTCACGGCAAAGGTCAGAAGCTGTCTCATGGTCGGTGAATCGTCAATTATCAGTATTCTATAGGTCATAATCTATTTGGTCAGAAGATTTATAAATCCCTGTATGGTGGAAAGCTTCCTTTCTGATTCGGAATAGAGTTTTGAGCTGAATATGGCTGTGGCCGCATGGCCAGCCAGCAGTGTAAATAATTCATAATCCAGTTCTGTAAACTTTGGCTTCTGCTGCAAGAGCTTATATATGGCTATTACGCCGATTACATGTTCTTTTATCTTTAACGGTATGCACACGATAGGAATTTGCGGATCAAATTTGTCAAACGGCTTTATCTCTTCTACAAAGAAATTCTCGCCGCTCTTGGCAACGCCGCCGATGATGCCGGTTCCGATTTTTATTAAAGGAATTTCTTCCCTGTCAACGCCTTCAGTGGCTACTGCGGTCAGTTCATTGGTCTTTTCATCCAGCAGAAGAACCCCAAATGTTTCAGCGCCGATAAGGTTGATTACAATCTCCAGAATAATCTGCAAAACCTCTTTAAAATCCAGAGTTGAGTGGAGTTGGAAGCTGGCAACATAG
>JACRNK010000075.1 GCA_016234985.1 Deltaproteobacteria bacterium | reverse complement strand
TCTCTATCCTGATGATTGCGGTAATCGGCGTCCTTGAGTCGTATGTCAGAAAAACGCTCATTGCAGAAAGCATAGAAAAGGGCGCAGCTATTGCCAAAAGCCTTGCGGCGGCTGTTGCAGACCCGATTCAAAGCAACGATGACCTTGCGCTTTTCAGTTCTGTAAACGGAATAACCGGCAACAGGGGGGTTGTTTACGGCTTCATTGAAAGCGGCGGCATAATAAAGGCGCACACCAACATGGAGATGACCAATAAGGACTATTCGCCTGCCGGCGAGGTTTTAAAAAAAGACGGGACTGCAACTGTAAGGATTACAAGGGGCTCCGATACCATTTACGATATTGCTGTTCCTATCACTTCGCGGGAGGGGAAATTAGGCGAGGCGCATATAGGCTTTTCTCAAATGGTCGTGGATGAGGTCATCAGGGACGTGCGGCAAAAGATACTGTATCTGGCCGTTGGAGCCTTGTTTTTGGGAGGCTTGGGGGCGTTGGGATTGTCATCGGTTCTGGTTAAACCCATTAAGCTGCTGGCGAAAGGCGTGAAGAGCATAGGCGATGGAAATTTTCATCAGAGGATTGATATAAAGAGGAGGGATGAGATAGGAGAGCTTACTACAGCCTTCAATGATATGGCCAAAGGGCTTGAGGAAAGAGAGTTTATAAAGGATACTTTCAAGAAATTTGTCCATACCGATATTGTTGACGATCTGCTGAAGAATCCCGAGAAGATTAAAGTCGGCGGGGAAAGGAAAAAGGTTACAGTTGTTTTTACCGATGTCCGCGGTTTTACAACCCTTTCGGAAAAAATACCCCCTGAAGAGGTTGTTGCCATGCTGAATGAATATTTTACTAATAACCTTAAGGTTGTTAATAGTTTCGGCGGCGTGCTTGACAAGTTTATCGGAGACGCCATGATGATAACTTTTGGCGTGCCATTTGAAGCAAAAGATGATACGTTAAGGGCTGTAAAAACAGGCATATTTATGCGCAAGGCTGTCCGGGATTTAAATATACAAAGAATGAAGCTCGGCAAACTTCCCATACAGATGGGCATAGGCATAAATACAGGTTATGTTATTGCAGGCAATGTCGGCTCAGAGGACAGGATGGAATATACTGTCCTTGGCGATGTTGTGAATATAGCCGCGCGCGTGGAAGGGCTTTCCCGCGAAATGGAAGTGATTGTGACGGAAAACACCTATAACGAGATAAAAGACAAGGTGATAGCCATAGAAAAAGGGGAGGTTGCGCTCAAGGGCAAAACCGTTCCGGTAAAGGTTTACGAGATACATGGCATCAAGGATGCGTAAGGCTATCATGAAAAAGAAGTTTCTGGTATATTCGCTTTTACTGATGTTGGTTATTGAGGCAAGTGTAATTGCTTACAGCCTGCTTTTTCCAGAAATGCCACAAAAGGTTGTTAAGGAGGCGCAGGGGGTTATAGTAGTAGCTCCGCCGGAGGAGATAAAAAAAGAAGAGCCCAAAACAGCGGAAACTGCAATTACATTGGGTTCTATTCCGGAAGGAGCTGCTTTTGTTGAGATTACCGTAACAGCAAACGACCTTTCCTCTCCGGTTATTCAAAGAGTCAAAATTCACGGACACAGCGGGCCATTCTCCATTCCGCTCCTTATACCTGCCGGCGCAAACCGCAATTTTTCAATAAAGGTGTTCGGGCCGGATGACGCCCTCTTATCAAAAAAAGATTTGATGTCCAGCATTCTTTCTGAAAAACCCAATTCCCTGAACATAGAGCTTCCTGAACTGCTTGCCAAAAAACGCGACATCAGCCCCCCGTCATTTAACGGCTTGTCAGAGGCTATAGCTGAAAATCCTGCGGTTGTCAGATTGACGTGGCAGGCAGCTAAAGATAAGATAACCCCTTCAGAAAAAATACGCTACCTTATATATCAGACAACAGAAAGCGGAAAAGAGGATATGTCCAGACCGGCATACTCTGTTACGGGCAAGACATCATTTAAGGTGAGCGGCCTGAAAGACGGCATAAGATACTATTTTGTGGCCAGGGCAAGAGACGAACAAGGCAATACGGACAACAACGTAAAAGAGGTAAAGGCCGCAACACCGCTGCTCCCTCCTTCGCATCTAAGCGCTGCAACCGTGCCGGATAAAGAAGCGGTTATCTCCTGGGAAGCCAACCCGCATGCAAAGGCATACAAAATCGAGCGCAGAGAGGCAAGCTCAAAAAAATACACGGAAGTTTCATCCGTTGCATCAATATCCTATAAAGATACCGGGCCATTCAAAGGCGCAAGCTACTACTATCGTATTATTGCCTATAATGATTTAGCTGTTTCCGCGCATTCTGAAGAGGTTTTTGCAGCCGTATCCTTTCCAACGACAGTTGTCGGCGAGAACAGATTCGGCAGCTATTACACATCCATAGCCATAAGCCCGGAAACAGGTTTCCCCCGCATAAGCTATTACAACTATACCAAGGGAAGCCTCGATACGGCGTCTTTTAACGGCGTGTCATGGGATATTGAGACAGTAGATAATGAAGGCGATGTCGGGTGGGACAGCGCTCTGGTTATAGATCAAAAAACAGGCTATTCCCGCATAGCCTACTATGACATCACGAACAAGGCCTTCAAATATGCATCCTTTGACGGTAAAAAATGGGATATCAAAACAGTTGTAAAACTTAAGGGCGGCGGATGGGGCACTTTTCTGGCATTAGACCCCCAATCAGGCTATCCGTTGTTAAGCTACTACGATTCTTCCAGCAAGGAAATCAAGCTGGCAAGGTTTGACGGCAGCTCATGGAACATAGAAACAATAGACGCAGGAAGCCATGTTGGTTACCGCAATGCTTTGGCCGTGGATAAGAATAGCGGCCAAATATATGTAGCCTATTACGGTAATAATAACACGGTGAAACTGGCATCGTTTGACAAAAAGGCATGGCGCAAAATTGTTATAGACAAAAATGTTGACGTTAACCGCGGGGCATCATTGGCCGTCGATCAAAAGACAGGCTATCCGTCTATAAGCTACTATTCCTCTGACCAGACACTGCGGCTGGCCTCATTTAATGGAACTGTATGGAAAGCGCAAAATGTGGATAAGGGGGGCGATAAGGGATGGGATAACACTATGGTGCTTAATCCCAAAACAGGATACCCTGTGATAGGCTATTACGCGTCAGATGACAAGCTAAAATTGGCCTCATTTAACGGCAGTTCATGGGATTTCAGAACCATAGGCGAGAACGGCGAGTATATGTCTATGGATATAAGCCCTATGGACAGCAAGGTTTTTGTCAGCTATTACGACTCTTCAACGCGCCAGCTTAAATGTTACTCAGGGGCGCAATAATATTTTGACAATCCATTTTTTTGGGGACACAATGGGTTTTGGTTGCTTTTGTTTTTTATGACGAAAATCATATACTATTTTTTAAATAAGTCTTATAAGACTTGCATAAGATTTAAGGGAGGATAATATGTCAGGCAACAATCTCAATATCACAGGCGATATGACTACAGGCGAGGTAACAACCAGGTGGCCGTCTACAAAAGAGGTGTTTACCAAACACTTCGGCTCAGGATGCTTTACCTGTCCGGCCTTTGGCGGCGAGCCTATTTCAATGGCATGCGCCATGCACTCTACTGATGTCAATATGTTCGTAAATGAACTTACAGAGTCTGCAAAAAAGGAAGAGGCGGTAAAAGCAGTAAGCAGTAAGCAGTAGAATAGAATACCTACTGCATACTCCATACTGTTTACTAATCTATACCGGCCTAAAATCTATTTTCATAATCTCATAAAGCCTTGGCAAATCAATGCTGTTATTGATTGTTATTGCCAGAGTTTTCATCTGTTTATCTTTTTTCTCCGCAAAAGCGCTGATGCCTTGTTCCGGCAATCCTTTTACAATTCTAATCTCATTTAAAAACCCCGCCCTGAATTCATCATTATCAAATATGCCATGAATGTAGGTTCCCCATACCCTGCCACCTTTTGATATTGCGCCGTCTTCTCTTTTGAGCGCAGCGCTGTTCCTCTCTGTTATGATGGAGAAAGGTTTTTCCCTGCCGGTCGTATCTCCCATGTGTATTTCGTAGCCATTTACTCCTGACTCCTGACTTCTGGCTTCTGACTGTATTATTGCCGCCACCTGATAGGTTTTTTTCTCCTTTTCCAGAGTTGTTTCAACATCTAGCAACCCCAATCCCTTTG
>JACRNK010000055.1 GCA_016234985.1 Deltaproteobacteria bacterium | reverse complement strand
ATGGACTGCCCAGGTAAGGGTTGATGTTGCAAAAGACCCGGAACTTTTAGACCTTATGAAGAGGTCAAACTGCCACACTGTTTATATAGGTTTTGAATCCGTAAACCCGGAGACATTAAAGGCATATAATAAAAAGCAGTCTGTTGAAGATATTGAAAGGTGCATTAAAACGCTTCACGACTACGGTATCCGCATTCATGGGATGTTTGTATTTGGGTCAGATAATGACACTGTTGACACAATCCATCAAACAGTCGCCTTCGCAAAGAAGAATGACATTGAGAGCGTCCAGTTTATGATATTGACGCCTTTGCCGGGCACCGCCTTTTTCCGTGAAATGGAGAAACAAAACAGATTTATATCAAAAGACTGGGGACTCTACGATGCTCATCATGTTGTGTTTGAGCCTAAAAAGATGACATATTATGAGCTTCAGGCTGAAACAGTGAAGGCAACAGCCAGATTCTATTCCATAGGCCAGATAATAAAAAGGGCTGTCAAACTGCACATGTTTAATGTATCCATAAAACTATACGGCAGAAATCTTACAAAAAAATGGGCAAAGAAAAATCAATACTTCATTGAATACACAAAGGCAATCACAGAGAAAGGCAAGCAGATAGAGCTTGCCGCCAAAAACACAGCCGAAGATATAAAGGAAAAGTTCAGACAAATGGAAATAAGCGGCGCATTATCCAATCTCCACCATGCTGCAAAAACAAATATCAAGTGGTAAACCCCAAGTGCGAGTGCATAAATCAGAAATCAAAAATCAAAGAGCAAGGGTTGGAGGCGGCAGGCTATTGCATAGAGGTTTTACCTATCGCCTGCTGCCCATTGCCTATTGCCTGTTACTATCGTCCCCTGCCTTTGCCTTAGATGCCAATCCTGTTGCGCCTTCACAGAACGAACCGCTTCTTATTGCCGCAGCTTATGAACAAAACGCAGAGCTGGAAGATGTTGCGCCTCAAGAAATCGACTATGAGGGGCAGGCTGCTGTTTCTGAAGAAAGCTGGGCTATTGTTCAGGGGCTTAATGATTTGACGGCGGAAGCCCCGGATGAAGACGCAGAAGAAATAACCTATGATGTGCCTGTTGTTGTAAATGACAAGGTGGAGATCTTCATAAAGTATTTTCAAACAAGGGGGAGAAAGTATTTTGAAAAGTGGCTTGCAAGGTCTGAAAGATATCTCCCCATGCTGAAGGATATATTCAGACAAAACGGCCTTCCTGAAGACCTGGCCTACATTGCCCTTATAGAAAGCGGCTTCAATCCAAATGCCAAATCAAGGGCAAGGGCTGTTGGGATGTGGCAGTTTATGCAATGGACAGGAAAAAAATACGGCCTTAAGGTGGACTCGTGGGTAGATGAGCGAAGAGACCCTGAAAAGGCCACACGGGCCGCTGCTAAATATCTAAAAGACCTCTACGGCATGTTTAACTCCTGGCACCTTGCGGCAGCCAGTTATAATGCGGGAGAGGGCCGCATTATGAGGGCTGTAAAAAAGCACAAAACCGACGACTTCTGGATTGTGGCCAAATATAAAAAGACATTAAAGAAAGAGACCAGAGATTATATCCCGAAATATATTGCCGCCATGCTTATTGCCAAAGAGCCGGCAAAATACGGCTTCACAGACATAGAGTTTGAGCCGCAGATAAATTACGAAAAGATAAATATCCCCGGAGCGACCGATTTAAGGGTTATTGCAAAGGCGTGTGAATGCCCTATTGATGAGATAAAGGAGCTAAACCCGCAGCTCTTAAGATGGTTCACCCCTCCGACCGATTCGGAATATGAAATAAAACTGCCAAAGGAAAAAGCCGCGCTGTTTCAGGCAAATTTTGCCCTAATTCCTCCGCAGGAACGGCTCAGCTTTTTAGTGCATAAGGTAAAAAGAGGCGAAACCTTGCTGCTTATAGCAAAAAGATACGGCGCGCCCCTTGATTCTGTCTTGTATCTGAATAAGCTAAAAAGCGCAAAATATGTGAAGGTCGGCACGGAACTCGTAGTCCCTGTAAAGGCCAAGAAAGTGGCTGCGCCTGACACCGTCTCATCCAATCCGAAAGGTTAAGAAAAACCCATCCGTCATGATTTCCGTTGAAGCAGCCCTGGAAATAATCTTAAGTGAAGTAAAGCCCCTTGGCATGGAAAGGGTAAATATCCTTTCTGCCCTCGGAAGGGTTCTGGGCGAGGATATATCCGCCGGCATGGATAATCCGCCCTGGGATAATTCTGCAATGGATGGTTATGCCTTAAGGGCAAGCGATACAAAAGGGGCGTCGAAGAACAGGCCGGCAATTCTCAAGATAATAGAAGACCTGCCGGCCGGATATGTTGCAACAAGGGTTATTAAAAAAGGCGAGGCAATACGGATAATGACAGGCGCGCCGATACCGAAAGGCGCCGATGCGGTTGTGATGGTGGAGGAGACAGAAATACATGGGCAAGGGACAAAGGGCAAGGGGCAAGTAAAGATTTTTAAAGAGGCAAGGGTTGGAGATAATATCAGGAGGGCCGGAGAGGATTTTAAAAAAGGCGACATTGTTTTAACAAAAGGAGCAACCATCCGGCCTGCCGGAATAGGGATGCTTGCGGCAGTGGGTAAACCCAATATATATGTATATCAAAGACCAAAGGTCGCTGTGCTTTCAACAGGAGATGAACTGGTTGACATAGAGGAAACTCCTGTAAGCGGCAAAATAAGAAACAGCAACAGCTATGCTATTGCCGCTCAAATAAAGACATGCGGCGCAATTCCTGTTCAACTCGGCATAGCCGGAGACAATAAAAAAGACCTTGAAGAAAAATTGAGCTATGGCTTGACAGCAGACTGCATTGTATCATCCGGCGGCGTTTCCGTGGGCGATTTTGATTTTGTGAAAGATGTTTTAAAACAAATGGGCTCTGAAATGCGTTTCTGGAAGGTGGCGATGAAGCCGGGCAAACCCCTTGCGTTCGGCGTTATCGGGGGCAAGCCCGCATTTGGCCTGCCTGGAAACCCTATCTCATCAATGGTTGCGTTTGAACAATTTGTAAGCCCGGCTGTTTTAAAGATGATGGGGAAAAAAGATATTTTTAAGCGGGCGTTTGATGCGCTTCTCACCAAACCGGTAAAGAAAAAGGCTGGGAGGATGCACTTTGTAAGGGCAACGGTTGAACAAAAGAACGGGCGGTTTTATGCCACGCCGCTGGAAGGTCAGGGATCCGGCATATTGAGCGCTATGGTAAAGGCCAATTGTTTTATCATGCTTCCTGAGGATGTGAAAGATGTGGAAAAAGGCAGCACGGTAAAGGTTCAGCCTATGGATGAGAGCCTTTTGTATCAGGATAAGCCGGGATATTAAAAACAGTTTGGAGAAAAATTGGAGGGCGTTTTAAATGTTTAAGACTATAGAGTGGAAAAACAATAGTGTGGTGATGATAGACCAAAGGCTGCTGCCGACAGAGGAGATATACAGGACATTGCTGCCGACAGAGGAGATATACAGGACATATAAAGACTTCCTTGATGTTGCAGAGGCAATACGAGAGATGGTTGTCAGGGGCGCTCCGGCAATAGGGGTTGCAGCGGCAATGGGAGTTGCGCTTGGCGCCCTTCAAATAAATGCAAAAGAACGCAAGGGGTTTGCAAAAGAGTTTGAAAAGGTATGCAAAATTATGGCAAGCACCCGTCCGACGGCAGTAAACCTGTTTTGGGCCATTGAAAGGATGAAAAGGGTTTTGAAACAAAATCCTAAATCCGGCGCCGATGAATTAAAACAACTGCTTGTTCAAGAGGCAAAGAATATCCATAAACAAGATATTGAGATAAACAAACGGATGGGCAGGCATGGCAGCAAGTTGATAAAAAACAAGGCGACTATTCTTACGCACTGCAATGCAGGCGCATTGGCAACTGCAGGCTACGGCACAGCCCTCGGAGTAATAAGGGCGGCAGTTGAAGACGGAAAAAAGATAAAGGTCTTTGCAGATGAGACAAGGCCTTTTTTACAAGGCTCAAGGCTCACGGCGTGGGAGCTTATGAAGGACGGCATAGATACAACTCTTATCACTGACAATATGGCAGGCTATATGATGAAAAAGGGGCTGATAGATGTTGTTATCGTAGGCGCCGACAGGATTGCCGCCAACGGCGATACTGCGAATAAGATAGGGACATATTCCGTGGCAGTTCTGGCAAAGGAGCATAAGATACCGTTCTATGTTGCGGCGCCGATATCCACTATAGATTTAAAGATTAAAAACGGAGAAAAGATTCCGATTGAAGAAAGGGACATAAGGGAGGTCACGCATATAAAAGATATTCCTGTAGCCCCTGGCGGCATAAAGGTAAGAAATCCTGCTTTTGATGTGACGCCGAATAAGTTTATAACAGCCATAATTACAGAAAAAGGCGTTTCAAGAAAATCTTTTGAAAAGAGTCTGAAAAGGCTCTACTCCCTCACCTGGCCCTCTCCATAGATGATAAATTTCTGTCTTGTCAAGCCCCAAAGCCCAGTATGAAAACTACCTTGACCAAACTTAGGAGATATGTTTATAGTTATAATTGGCTCCAATCGGTCGAAAAGCAATTTGTTTATGGTGAAGAAGGTGAAGCGGGGCTGCACGGTGGTAAAATAACGAATGTCCTTTTTCAAAAATAGAGCTCTCGTTGTTGTTTTCTTTCTCTTCCTGTCCTCTTCTCTATATGCATCTCCCCATCATCGGTATTTTCAATCCTCTGACGGCGTCCGCCTTCATTACATTGAATCCGGGGCAGGGCGCATCATTGTGTTTATTCCAGGCTGGACCATGCCTGCGCGCATTTGGAGCCCGCAGATAGAGTATTTTTCCAAGAATTATCGTGCGGTGGCTTTTGATCCGCGCTCTCAGGGTGATTCAGAGGTGGCGCAGAACGGCCATACGCCTGACCGGCGCGCCCGGGATATCAAAGAGCTTCTCGACCAATTCAAAGAAGCCTCGTTTGTTCTTGTGGGATGGTCGCTTGGGTCTGATGAAGCGCTGACATACATCAAACTTTTTGGCGACGAGAACCTAAGCGGTGTGGTG
>JACRNK010000153.1 GCA_016234985.1 Deltaproteobacteria bacterium | reverse complement strand
GGGGGGAGGGGGGATTTATTTGTTCCGGGCTTCAAAGCCGCCGGCATTTCGTGCGGCATCAAGAAGAACGGAAAGAAAGACCTGGCGCTGATATATTCAGAGACCCCCGCTGTTGCAGCCGGTGTGTTCACAAAAAATAAAATAAAGGCAGCGCCTGTGCTTATTGATATGCAGAGAATTAAAAAAGGTCTGTGTCAGGCGGTGATTATAAACAGCGGAAATGCCAATGCATGCACAGGCAAAAAAGGCATGGACGACGCGGGCCGGATGGTTGCGGCAGTTGAAGAAGGGCTTGGAATAAAATACGGGCTTGCAATGGTTTCGTCAACAGGCGTTATCGGGCAGAATCTTCCCATTGACAAAATAGAAAAGGGGGTTCCAAAACTTGTTTCGTCCCTTTCATCAAAAGGCTGGAATGATGCGGTTCATGCGATTATGACCACAGACGCATTTCCAAAGGCTGTGTTTGAAAAATGCAGGATAGGCGGCAAAGAGATTTCTGTTTTGGGTATTGCCAAAGGCGCAGGAATGATATGCCCGGATATGGCTACTATGCTGGCGTTTCTGGCAACTGATGCCGCCATAGAGCAAAAGACCTTGCAGGCTATGTTGAAAAAAGCGGTTGATAATTCATTTAACTCTATTACTGTTGACGGAGATACATCTACAAATGATACTGTGTTGATATTGGCAAATGGAAAAGCAGGTAATGAAAAAATAGGGTCAAGGGTCAAGGGTCAAGGGTCAAGGATGTTTCAAGAGATGCTGGAGAGGGTTTGTTTACAGTTGGCAAAGATGATTGTCATGGATGGGGAGGGCGCCACAAAGTTATTGGAGTTTAATGTCAGCGGCGCAAAGACGGATAAAGACGCAAACAAGGTTGCGGAGACTGTTGCAAATTCGCCGCTTGTGAAGACGGCTTTTTTTGGAGAAGACGCCAACTGGGGAAGGATAATCGCGGCAATAGGCCGCTCTGGCGCGGATGTTAAAGAAGAAAATATAAATGTGTATTTCAATGATGTGCCTGTTGTAATGAAGGGGCAAGGGGTAGAAAAAATAGAAACAAAGGCTGCAAAGGCTGTAAAGCAGAAAGAGATTTGCATAAGGATTGAGATGGGTTTAGGCAAAGGCAAAAACACAGTTTGGGCAAGCGATCTCTCGTATGAATATGTGAAGATAAATGCGTCGTATAGGACATAAGCGTTCATAGCGTTATTGCGTTTGTAGGGTTTTGTTGTGTTCGCTATAACGCTTAAACGCATGACGCTATAACGATTACGGAGGTTTTATGCAGGGTCTTGCAAAAGAGGCGGACAGATGGTTCAGGCAGGCGGAAAATGATTTAAAGGCAGCGCAGTGGTGCGAGCAGGGCGGCTTTTATGCGCAGGCCTGTTTCTGGGCGCAGCAAAGCGCGGCAAAGACATTAAGGGCTTTTCTGTTTATGAACAAAGAGGATACAAAAGAGACACGTTCCGTAAGCGAGCTTTTAGAAAGATGCCTGACATATGATGAGGATTTCAAACCGATGGTTGAGCATGGCAGCAGAGTGGACATATATTACAAAACAACCCGTTACCCCGACAGTCTCCCAGGCGGCATACCGGCCGAGCTTATCTCTGCCAGAGATTCCAAAGAGGCGATAAAGATTGCATCGGATATTTTTACCCTCGTAGAGGAAAAGAGAAAGGCATATGTGCCGGAAGTAATGTGAAAGACAGGCAATAGGCGATAGGTGAGAGGCAATAGGTAAAACAAAAAGCAGAAAAAATATTTTCCTATCGCCTATAGCCCATAGCCTATTGCCCTTTTTCCTATGCCAGATACCTTCATCTCCATAGCAACTTTCCTTTTCGGCAGCATGGTCGGCAGCTTTTTAAATGTCTGCATCCACCGCCTTCCAGGAGGCAAATCCATTGTTTTCCCTCCATCCTCATGTCCGCATTGCAATGCAGCCATTGCGTTTTATTACAATATCCCGATTATAAGCTATATCGTTCTTCTCGGCAGATGCCGTCAATGCAAAAGACCCATATCGCCGCGATACCCTTTGGTGGAATTTTTAACAGGGTTTT
>JACRNK010000102.1 GCA_016234985.1 Deltaproteobacteria bacterium | reverse complement strand
GTCCATTGTTTTCAGGGCATCTTCCAGTTCTGTCTTCAGCTTAGCAACTTTACTCTCCTCTCCCTCTGTTTCCTCCCGGTCTTTAATAATTCCCGCCTGTCTTTCTATTGTCCTGTTTCCGATATCCGCGATAAATCCTTGTTTATCCTTAATCTGCGCCTTAATGCCTTCAAGCCTTTCTTTAGAAGAGGCAAGCTTAACCTTTATAGAGGTGACAAGCCCGGAAAGTTCATCTTTTTTCTTAGACAGGGCTGCAACCTCGTCTGACATAGCCTGAATAGCCTTTTCCGCCGCCTCTAATTCCGCTTCTACGAATTCTCTATCCTTTAAAAACTGCGCCTTTTTTATTGCGATTGCATCCAGCTCTTTACTTGCATCGCCTGTTTCTGATTCTAAAACTTCAAGCCTTTGTTTAAGACGGCTAATCTCCGCCTCTTCTCTTTTTAATTCGCCTTCCAGATTTACAAGCTCTATCTCTTTTGAATGACTATCCTTTTTTAACCCGTCCAGATTCGCGCGGCCTGCCTCTATTTCCTGGCGCAGCCGTGTTGCTTCTCCCTCTGTTTCTCTAATCTTTATTTCTAAATCCGAAACCGTGTTGGAAAGTTCTTTTATCTCTCTCCTTTTCTGAAGTATGCCGCCGTCCGAGCCGTTTGAATAGCCGCCTGTAATAACGCCCTGCGGGTCGACCATCTCGCCTTCAAGCGTAACAAATGTCTTGTCAAGGCCATTTGACTTCCATAGCGCAATAGCATCATTTAAGTTATTCGTCACAAGCACATCACCGAGCAGATATTGGGCAATCGGATGATAGCCGTCTTTTACTTTTACCTGACTGATCAGTTGTTCAGTATTCTGATATGCATTTGACTCCGAACTCCGAACTCCAGACTCCGAACCCTTTATCTTTGCTTCTCTTAAAGGCACAAAGCTGCCGCGGCCTTTAGCCTGCGTCTTTAGATATTCAACAGCCTCAACGCCTGCCTCGTGGCTTTCCACAATTACATACTGCAACCTCTCGCCCAAAACCGCCTCAACAGCCTTTTCATATCTGGCTGACGTCTCAATAACATCTGCCACAAGGCCGTGAATGCGAGCCGGTTGTTCCTCTCTTTTGTCAAGCATGATAGCCCGGACGCCGTCTTTAAAGCCTTCAAGATTTTCGCTATCCTTTTGAGCAAGCCTCGCTTCCGAATCCTTGAGCTGTTCGGACGCGGATTCCTGCGTGCGCGCGCTGTCATGCTTTTTTCCGCTCAATTCCTCTTTTTTGCTTTTTAACGCCTGGCTCCTGACTTCCGACTCCCGGCTCTTCTTTTCCAATTCCTCTTTTTCCCGCAAAGCCTTGCCGACTGTTAAGTTCAGCCTCTCCTCGTCTTTCAAACACACTGCAATATTGTTTTTGATTTGGGCTGCTTTATGAGTTGTTTCATCTTTCCTTTTTCTTATTTCCTGACTCCTGACTTCCGATTCCTGGCTTTTTCTTTCAATATCTTTCAGTGAATTTTCCTCATTTAAAAGCCTTGCCTCTTCGCTCCCCACCTCGCTATTTATCTCGCTTAAAAGCCCATTCAGCCAGAGAGTCTCCTGCCGGACAGTATCCTGCTGAACCTTTAGCTCCTCTATCTCCTTTAAAAGCCTTTCCTCATTTCTCCTGAGTTCCCCTATCCTGAGTTCAGCGAGTTGAATCTCTTTTTCTCTATCTTTGATTCGGCTGTCTATCTCAAATGCCTTTTGCCTTATTTGATTCGGCTGTCTATCTCAAATGCCTTTTGCCTTATGGCCTTCAAAGAAGCCTCTTCTTTTAAATGTCTTGCCCTTGCCTCTTCAAGGCTGCCTGCCTTTTGTGATATGGCAGTTGTAAGTTCAATCTCCTTGTCTTTAAGCGTCTCCAGCTTGTTTTCGTTCTCAGACCTCTTTTGCTTCAAGGCCTTATATTCTTCAGACGCCAAAAACAGCTCAAACCCCTTGAGTTCTTCTCTCATGGTTTTATACCGCTCGGCCTTTTTTGCCTGGCGGTTAAGAGAATTCATCTGCCTCTTTACCTCGCCGATAATATCGTTTACCCTTGTAAGGTTTTGCTTTGTCGCTTCAAGCCTTCGGAGCGCCGCATCCTTACGGTGCTTGAATTTATTGATACCCGCTGCCTCCTCAAAAAGAGCCCTTCTATCTTCAGGCTTCGCATTCACAAGCCATCCGACCTGCCCCTGCTCTATGATTGAGTATGCCCTTGTTCCGATGCCTGTGTCCGTAAAAAGGTCAACAATATCCTTGAGCCTGCACTGAACCTTGTTTATATAATATTCGCTTTCGCCGGAACGGTAGAGCCTTCTTGCTATCTCTATCTCGGTAAAATTCACATACGCTGCCGGCGCAATGCCTTCCTCATTAGAAAGGGTCAGCACCACCTCTGCCATGCCGATGGGCTTTCTTGATTCGCTGCCGTTGAATATAATATCCTCCATAAGCTTGCCGCGCAGATGCCTTGCATTCTGCTCTCCAAGCACCCATCTTATGGCGTCAACAATATTGCTCTTCCCGCAGCCGTTTGGCCCGACAATGCCGGTAACGCCTTTTGGAAAGGCAAGGCTTGTCTTGTCTACGAATGATTTGAAACCGTGGGCTTCAAGTTTTTTTATTTTCATAATGATGACGGCTTCTTAAAAAGTTCCATCTGCTGCGTTGTAGCTGCGGTTTCTGCGCTCAACATACTATAAAAGTATGCCTCGCTTGAAACCTTGCTCCGCCTTGCATCTGGAGCTTTTTACTTTGCCGTAAGAAATTTTACTTCCTATATTAAAGTTATTTTTTGAGAAAAATCCTATCAGAGTCCAAATTATTTGTAAAGAGAAAAAATACAATAAGGTGGGTGGCGAATTTAGAATACCACTATATATAGTGGAAGATATCAAGGGTATACATATACATCATGGACATAGGCAAATAGCAGATTATTTATTTTTTCGTTTAACTTCTTCTATCTTCTGATCCCACGCCAACTCTAATCCTAATCTGTAAGCATAGGTATCTTGAAAAATATTATTTTCTATAAATACATCAAGATATCCTACTGCCGTCTCCACTACTCCTTTAAATTGCTGATAATTTTCATTTCCTATAAAAACTCTTTCTCCCCCTATTTCCGATAATCTTACATTAAATCTGGTTGGCCAAATGATTATCTTGCCCGAATGTAAATTAAACTTACAGTCACTATTTTTAGAGAATTCCACAAAAGGCAATCCCTGACAAGTAATGTAAGAAAGGAAAACCAAATCATCTTCGGAAGATAAAACATTCCTCTCTTTAAGCAAATCAACAAAATAATTAAACAACTCTTCATCAAGAAAGGATTTATCTCTTACTTCAGAAAGCTTAATCTTATATGAATAGGGCCACTGCTTTAATTTATATTTAGTTTTGACTGCCAAATAATTCTTTGGCAACTTCTTAACAATTCTATCACTAATTTGATCCACTTCTCTGACAATATTATAATAACTTTCCGGAACATTACTCCCATCTTCTGCACAAACAGTTTTATTAAGTGGTTTTGATACTTTTATGCAAGACCCTCCCTTGTCAGAAATAGGATATTTTGCCATATAAGAATCTTCCAGAGAGAAAAACTTATTACTTTCTAAGACATTTTTTAGTCGTCTTCTTTCTGCCAGAGTTGTTGTTGAATTGGTAAAATTGATAACTCTTTTGGAATAGTCAGTTTTTGTTCCATCGTATTTGTAACCGCCATCTGTTTGATAATATACATTCCCGTCATTATATATCTTAAGCACACTTTCTCTTCCAGTTTTGCCGCTTACTGAGCTATATTCTAATTCGAGAATGTCTTTATAGGATTCTGACCAAGACAACTGCTCAGTTAATAATATCACCATTGCGCCTACGGCAAATATTATAAAAAAATAATGAGGATAAGTCTTGCTTTTCGGCATTATTTGCTTCCCCTATATTTGCCTATTTATTATTGGAGAGCTAACTCTGCCAAATGGCTCTTCATTATCAGAGTTGCCCAATTTATTTGTGCGTGTTAAAAAACGCCGACAAATCTGTAATCTCTACATTTAGATATGTAAACAGCGCAGGGATGACCACGATGTGTGGTTCAGATTTTTTCAGCGCTAATCTTTCAATACCGCATGTGCAGCCGCAAGCCTCGCAATCAGCGCCCTTGAAAAACCATGGGCAATTTCACTATATTGACATGACAATCCTGTTTTCTTATTGAACCTCTATCCCTTGCTTCAATATTTCTTCTACAAATGGGTTGGCCTCTGTAAAATCTTCAGGTCTGAAAGGGTGCGGTTCAATCCGGGAGTCTATTTTAATTAAAAAAGGATTGACTTTTTTCCTGTCATAAAATCCGATGCCGACAAAATCTTTTGAAACCAGAGCGACATCAATGTCACTCCACCTTCCGGCAATGCCCTTTGCGTAAGAACCGAACAATATCGCCCTTTCAATATGCAGTCCGCTGGCTGTAAGCATATCAAGAAACCGCCTGGCGCTTTCCATTATTTCATTTGAGACAGCAACCATTGATACATCTCCTTCATTTTTGAAAATTGTTTTTCTGTAAACTCTTTTGTGCAGGTTTTATAAAAGGTAAATTTATAATCCGGGTATCTGCTCTCAATATTGAAATCGTTAATATCGGCTAAAAATAACAACTGCCCTTCTGTTAGCGAGAGTTTTGTGTTTTCAGCCAATCGCACAAGGTTATGAATCCAAGGAGGCGCTTCCTTTCTATCCCTTACATAAAAAGCCTTAAGAATCTTTTCTAATACCAGATGCCCGACAAAGAGGCACCAATCATATTTCTGATTCTTAAAAAGTGTTTCTGCAACTTCCAAATCATGGGCCGCAGATTCAACCCAGTAGGCAATATTTTGTTTTATATCCATTTACACCCAATATTTTAGCAGCAATAAACAGAACAGATATTTTTCAGCGTGAACCCTTCAATACCGCATGCGCAGCCGCAAGCCTCGCAATCGGCACTCTGAAAGGGGAGCAGGATACATAGTTAAATCCGTTCCTATGGCAGAACTCAACGGTGGCCGGGTCTCCGCCGTGTTCGCCGCATATTCCTATCTTTAAATCTTTTTTTGCCTTCCTGCCTTTTTCAATGGCAATCTTTATGAGTGCGCCCACGCCGTCCTGGTCAAGGGATTGGAACGGGTCGTTTTTCAAGATGCCTGCCTTTTTCTCATCAACATGGTCAGGCAAAAATCTTCCTGCATCATCCCTTGACATGCCAAGGGTCATCTGGGTAAGGTCGTTTGTGCCGAATGAAAAAAATTCCGCGACATCTGCAATCTTATCTGCTAGCAAGGCCGCTCTCGGCACTTCAATCATGGTGCCTACAAGGTATTTAACCTTAACGTCTTTTTCCTTTATGACTTTTTCTGCAACCTCCCGTGTCTTTGTTTCAAGGATTTTTAACTCTTTGCCGTCTATGACAAGCGGATGCATTATTTCAGGATGGACTTTGGTACCTTCTTTTATGCACTCACATGCAGCCTCAATAATAGCCCTGACCTGCATCTCAAGGATTTCAGGATAGGTGATGCAGAGACGGCACCCTCTGTGTCCAAGCATAGGGTTTGCCTCTTTAAGCCTTTCAACCCGGCGTCTCACCTGCTCAAACGGCACGGCTATCTTTTCAGCAAGATGCCTCTGTTCGCCCTCTGTATGAGGAACAAATTCATGCAGAGGCGGATCTATAAGCCTGATGGTTACAGGCTTGCCGCTCATGGCCCTGAATATGCCTTTGAAGTCTTCTCTCTGAAATGGAAGGAGTTTTGTGAGAGCGGTCTTTCTTGTTTCAAGGTCGTCCGCAACTATCATCTCCTGTATTGCAAGGCGACGCTCGTCCGTGTCAAAAAACATATGCTCTGTCCTGCAAAGCCCGATGCCCTCTGCGCCAAGCCTTATGGCATTTTCAGCGTCATATGGCGTGTCAACATTTGTCCTGACATTCAGCTTTCTTATATCGTCAGCCCACTTCATCAATGTGTAATACGCCTCCGGCAGTTCCGGTTTTATAAGATTCATGCTTCCCTGAAAAACCTCGCCTGCGGAACCGTTGATGGTTATCTCACTGCCTTCTCTCAAAACCTTGTTTCCCACGACAACGGTTTTATGGATATAATCTATAACAAGTTCTTCGCACCCTACAATACAGCACTTGCCCCAACCCCTTGCAACAACCGCCGCATGAGAAGTTTTCCCTCCTGTTGCAGTCAATATGCCCTGCGCAGCGTGCATGCCGCCCACATCCTCCGGACTGGTTTCTTTTCTGACAAGGATTACCTTTTCTCCTTTTTCCGCCCACTGCTCTGCATCCTTTGCAGTAAATACAACCTTGCCGCATGCGGCGCCTGGAACAGCAGCTATGCCTGTTGCAAAATGGTGCTTATTCAATTCATCTCTTGTTATTTTAGGGTCAATCACAGGATAAAAAAGCCCTTCAATCT
Source organism: Deltaproteobacteria bacterium (assembly GCA_016234985.1). Classification (GTDB taxonomy): domain Bacteria; phylum Desulfobacterota; class GWC2-55-46; order UBA9637; family UBA9637; genus JACRNJ01. The sequence goes on along the minus strand of JACRNK010000102.1, from coordinate 802 downwards.
CCTTATCCGTAACTCTTAAAACCGCCTCTTTTTTTGTTATGAGTTTTTCTTTTACCATGTCAACTGCCATGCAGAATGCTGCTGCGGGCGAACGTTTGCCGGAACGGCATTGAAGGATGTAGAGTTTTCCTTCTTCAACCGTAAACTCTATGTCCTGCATGTCCCTGTAATGTTTTTCAAGTTTCTTTCGGACATCGCAAAGCTGTTTATATATCTTCGGCATCATCTTGTTCAAGTCGCTCAAATGAATCGGCGTGCGGATGCCTGCAACAACATCTTCGCCCTGGGCATTCATCAGAAGGTCGCCGTAGAAGATATTCTCCCCTGTGTTCGGATCTCTGGTAAAACATACCCCTGTGCCGGATGTTTCCTCCCCCTTGTTTCCAAATACCATCTGAACCACACTCACTGCTGTGCCGAGAAGCCCTGAAATCTTTTCAACGCGACGGTAGGTAACGGCCTTTTCAGCCATCCATGAGCCAAATACTGCATTGATGGCGCCCCAGAGCTGTTCTGTGGGGTCTTGCGGAAAATCCTTTTTGGTATGTTTTTTATAGACGGCCTTTAACAGAGGGATAAGTTCTGCAAGTTCCTGCTCATTTACATCTGTGTCAAGAACCTTATTGGTTATATTTAGCCTTTGCCTTGTCCTTGTATTTTTAATCTCTTCAAATTCATGTTCAAATTCCTCACGAAGAATACCCATTGCAATTGCGCCATACATCACAATAAACCTGCGGTAGGCGTCTAAGGCAAACCTGCGGTTATTTGTCTTTTTGGCAAGACCTTCAACAGATTTGTC
>JACRNK010000152.1 GCA_016234985.1 Deltaproteobacteria bacterium | reverse complement strand
TTAATATCGCAAGGCTCGCTGCCTCTGTATCCTGAAAGCAAAGGATATGCCTTTATCTCTTTTATCATTTCAAGGCATTCCTCTTTTGTAACAGGCGCAAGCCTGAAAGAAACATCTTTTAAAAGCTCCACCATCACACCGCCAAGTCCGAACATTACCGCAGGCCCGAACTGCGAATCTCTTAGGCCGCCTACAATCACCTCTACGCCTTTGCCTGCCATCCTCTCTATCAAAAAACCTTGAATCTTTGCCGTTGTGTAGTGGTCTGACAGGTCAAACATCATCTCATGAAATGAATCTTCAACCTCCTGCGCATTTTTAAGCCCTGTCTTTACGCCGCCTGATTCTGTTTTGTGGATTATATCAGGGGAGATAACCTTTAAAACAACAGGATAGCCGATTTTATTTGCAGCGCTTATCGCCTCGTCCGCATTTTTTACAACAATATATTCGTCAGGCACAGGAATTTCCCATGCCTTTAAAATGCCTAACGCCTCAGGCTCCAAAAGCGATTTTCTGCCGGATGCTATAGCATCGGTTATAATTTTTTTAGCCTCTTGTTTGGTCATATAAATACAGGCTATAGGTAATAGGCGCAAGGTAATGGGAAAAACAAAAGCCCATAACCTATCGCCTATTGCCTATTTTTTTACTCCTCCAGTGTTGACACATCCCCCGGCTCCACCCCCAACTCCTTTGCCTTCAACACGCGCCGCATGATTTTTCCGCTGCGCGTCTTTGGAAGCCATTCGGTAAACTCAATCTCAGAGGGTATTGCAATCGCTCCAAGCTCTTTTCTCACCTGTTTTTTAATTTCATCCAGCAAAAAATCAGATGGTTTATATCCTTGTTTTAATATCACAAACGCCTTTATGATTTCACCCTTCAAGGCATCAGGCTTTCCGATGCACGCTGACTCTGCAACTGCATAGTGTGAAACAATGGCGCTTTCTATCTCTGCCGTGCCGAGCCTGTAGCCGGATACCTTTATTACATCATCAGCCCTTCCCATAAAAAAGAAATAACCGTCCTCGTCCTGCCGCGCCATATCTCCTGCCATGTAAACATTGTCTATGGTCTGCCAGTATTGGGCATATCTTTCCGGGTCTTTGTAAATAGTCTTCATCATTGCAGGCCATGGTTTTTTTATGGTCATAAATCCGCCCTCATTTGCCGGCAGAGGATTTCCATTCCTGTCAACAATAGCAGGCTCAATTCCGGGAAACGGCCTTGCAGCAGAGCCGGGCTTTAATGTCATACACGGCAGCGGCGTCACAAGTATCATTCCTGTCTCTGTCTGCCACCATGTGTCCATTATCGGAAGTCTATTGCCGGTAACCTTTCTATACCAGAGCCACGCCTCTGGGTTTATCGGCTCTCCGACAGAGCCGAGTATTTTAAGGCTTGACAAATCATACTTCTGAGGCCAGTCTTCGCCGTATTTCATAAGAAGCCTTATGGCTGTCGGCGTTGTGTAAAATATATTGACGCCGTATTTTTCTATCAGACCCCACCACCTGCCTGGGTCAGGGAAATCAGGCGCGCCCTCTGCAAAGAGGATTGTTGCGCCGTTCAGAAAGGGCCCGTAGACAATGTAGCTGTGTCCTGTCACCCAGCCCGGGTCTGCGGTGCAGAACATGATGTCTTCATCCTTTAAATCAAAGACCCATTTTGTTGTTATGTATGTGCCTACCATATAGCCGCCATGCACATGCATAGCGCCCTTTGGCTTGCCTGTTGTGCCTGAAGTATAAAGCGTAAACAGCGGGTCTTCAGCGTCCATCTCCACAGCGTCAAATTTATGAGATGCCTTTGCCATTGCTTCGTGCCAGTCAATATAAATCCCCCCCCTCCCCCCTTTTTCAAAGGGGGGTAAGGGGGGATTTGGCTCTTGCCTTCTTACAACAACAACTCTTTCAACACTTGGGCAGTCTTTTACTGCCTCATCCACGATATGCTTTAACGGTATGCACTTTGCCCTCTGATAGCCGCAGTCAGCAGTTATAACAACCTTTGCCTCAGCGTCGTGAATCCTGCTCTGGAGCGCTGCCGAGCTGAAACCTGAATACACAAGGCTGTGCACAGCGCCGAGCCTTGCACATGCAAGCATTGCTATAATCTGCTCAGGTATCCTCGGCAGATAGATTGTCACCCTATCCCCTTTTCTTACGCCAATCTCAAAGAGCATATTGGCGCAGCGGTTTACATTCCTTAAAAGTTCGTCATAGGTTATGATTTTCTCAGAGCCGTCCTCGCCGACCCAGATGACTGCCGCCTTGTTCCTTCTCCATGACCGGACGTGCCTGTCAAGACAGTTGTATGTAATATTGCATCTTGCGCCGACAAACCATGCGGCCCAGGGATGCTCCCACTTCAAAACCTTTTTCCACGGCTCAAACCATTCCAGTTCTTTTGCAATTTCTCCCCAGAATGTTTCAGGGTTTTCAATGGAATGCTTATAGACCTTTTCGTAATCTTTAACCCACGCCCTTTCAATAACATCCTTTGAAGGGGTTTTTTAATTGAAACAGAGACGGCTTTTAACATCTTTATAAGCCTGTCTGTAAGCATGGGCGGCCCCCATAATACCATGACTATTGCCGCATCATACTCAGCCATCCCCTGTTTGAGAACCATCGCATAATCGTCATCAGTAACGCTGCCGGTAAGGTCAATCGGATTGCCTACAGCGCAGAAGGCGGGCAGCTTTGACGCAAGCCTATTTTTAATCTCATGCGACGGCTCGGCAACTTGAAGCCCAAAATCGCCGCATGCGTCTGCAATGCTTGCGCCCATTCCGCCGCCATCGGTTACAATCAATACCCGCTTCCCGTCGGCAGGATATTGTTTGCTCAAAACTTTGCACGCATCCAGAAATTCGCTGTAACCCTTAACCTCTATCAACCCCGCCTTTTTGAACGCTGCGCTGTAAATCTCATACCTGCCTGCGATTGCGCCTGTATGAGATTTGGCGGCAGACATGCCTGCCTCATGCCTGCCGACCTTTATGGCAAATACCGGCTTTTTCCTAGCGCACATTTTAGCAGCCTCTAAAAATCTCTTCCCGTCATCCACAGATTCCATATAAAGCCCGACAACATTTGTTGATTTATCTTCTGCGAGATATTCAAGACAATCCGTTTCTCCCACATCCACCCTATTGCCGTAGTTTATTATCCTTGCAACGCCAAGCCCTTCTGCTGAAAGCTCATCCATGATTGTGCCTGCAAATGAGCCGCTTTGAGAGAGTATCGTCAAACCTCCGGCCTGTGGCCTTCTCACCCTTTCCCTTAAAACAAAAAATGTGTCGACCTTAGAAATATTGTCAAAAATCCCGAGACAATTCGGCCCTATAATCCTGATGCCTGTTTCTCCTGCAATCTTTTTTAGCTTATCCTCTATTTCCGCGCCTTCCTGGCCTATCTCTTTAAAACCGGCGCTTACGATGATTGCGCCTTGTGCCTTTTTTCTTGCAACATCTTCCATTGCGCCTAAAACACTGGATGCAGGTATGCAGAGGATTGCCATATCCACATCTTCTTTTATATCAGTTACGGAGCGATAACATTCTATTCCATCAATGGATTTATATTTCGGATTTACAGGATATAGAGTTCCCGGAAAACCTATCTCCTTGATGCTGTTTATAATCACATTGGAGAGTTTCCCGGCAACAGGCGATGCGCCGACAACAGCGATGGATTTTGGATGAAAGAAAAAGGATATGTCTTTGTTTGTTTTATTCATTTTACTTTCTTCATAAACATCTCGTAATCAAATCTCTCATCAAACATCTGCCTTGCCTTTTCAAGTTTATTTTTTCCGCTTATATGGAGCATAGAAATCGCCCGCTCTATCTTCTCAACAGTTGAAAGCGTATCATCTCTTACAACCATTATTGGAACACCAGCCATCTCAGCCTTGCCTATAATAATATTATTCGGCATCTGCCCGCCTGTTAAAATCAAACACCTTGTAGATGTTTCAAGCGCAGCAAGCTGTATGTCTGTCCTGTGGCTGCCTGTAATAACAGCCTTATTCGGCGTCTTCCTGAAATATTTCATGGCGCTGTCCACATCCATAGCGCCGATGCTCAAATGTTCAATAAGCCCTCCGGTCTTTTCTTTGGCGCAGATTATATCGCCATTTAATGCGTCCCTCGCATCCTCAACTGATATGGAATGCAAAAGCGGCTCATCAGGGAATACGCCAAAAACATAAATACCTTTATTTTTGAGAAACGGCGCGATAGTTTTTTTCACATAATCAATGCCTTCTTGCGGCACAAAATT
>JACRNK010000101.1 GCA_016234985.1 Deltaproteobacteria bacterium | reverse complement strand
TTATTTCTCGCAATCTTATTTGTTATCGGGTGGGCTGCGTCTGCACGAATATATGCGGAAGACAGGGGGATTACTGTAAAAGGCAAAAAGGGCGCAGCCGCTGCTCCAATCTCCAATGCGAAATATTATGCCCTTATTATCGGAAATAACAACTACAAAAACCTGCCGAAGCTGAAGACTGCCGTAGCAGATGCAAGCGAGGTGGAAAAGATATTAAAAGAGCATTATAGTTTTGAGACAAAACTGCTTTTAGATGCAACCAGAAAAGAGATACTCTCAAGCATAAATGACTTCAGGAAAAAACTCGGACAAAACGACAATTTTCTAATCTACTATGCGGGGCACGGCGAATTTGAAAAGATATCGGGCAAGGCATACTGGCTGCCGGTGGATGCGCAGAAAGACGACCCTGTGGACTGGATAATGGCGGACGACATAACCTCCAGTATAAAGCGCATTGCGTCAAGGCACATACTTGTAGTGTCGGACTCATGCTATTCAGGGACATTAACAAGGGCAGCCGCAACAGACCTTACGACAAAAGGGAGCAGGGAAGAGTTTGTAAAAAAGATGATGGAGAGGCCGTCCAGAACGCTCATGGCAAGCGGAGGAAATGAGCCTGTGGCAGATGAAGGGAGCGGCGGCCATTCTGTGTTTGCCGCTGCAATTCTCGATGCGCTTGAAGATGCGGACAAGAATGTGTTTACAGCAGAGGAAATGTTTCACAGCCGCGTAAAAGTGGTTGTTGCCGGCAAATCAGAGCAGGTGCCGGAGTATAATGACATAAGAAACTCAGGACATGAAGGAGGCGACTTTGTTTTCCAACATTCAAAGCCGGTTAAAGAAACAGCACAGGAGGCTTCGGTTCAACCGCCGGATTTGGGTGTCCAGCCGGAGCCGATAGCCCCTGCTCAGGCGCCTAAAGATATTGATTTTTCATTAGAGGGGTTGGAAAAGAAAAGCATGGAAAGGGAAAAGCAACTAAGTATAAAATCCGAAAAGACCCGCTTGGCAGCGCTGACTCAAAAGATGCAGACGGCATTTAATAAGGTTATTGAATTCGAGAAAAAAAAGATAAGCCCGGATGATAAGGCAGAGGCATGGAAATATTTTAAAGATACATTCAACGAAGACAACCCGTATTCGCAGGAAGACGATGCAATGCGTCAAAAGGCAAAAGAACGAATGGATTATTGGTTGGCAATGGCAAAAAGGCCAAAAGGCGCATCAGGCAAAGGCATAGAAGGCATGATATTTGTAAAAGGCGGCTGTTTTGAGATGGGGGACACATTCGGCGACGGAGAGAGTTATGAAAAACCTAGCCATGCAGTCTGTGTGGCTGATTTTTACATGGGAGAGGCAGAGGTAACACAGGCAGAGTGGCAGGATATCATGGGAAACAACCCGTCATATTTCAAAGACTGCGATACCTGCCCTGTTGAGAATATCGCATGGAATGATGTTCAGGAATTCATAAACAAACTCAATCAAAAGACAGGCAAGAAATACAGGCTTCCCACAGAGGCAGAGTGGGAATATGCAGCCCGCAGCGGCGGGAAGAAAGAAAAGTGGGCAGGCACAAGCGCAGAATCTGAGATTGGGGAATATGCGTGGTATGGCGACAATTCGGAAAAAAAGACCCATCCTGTAAAACAGAAAAAGCCGAACGGCCTTGGTTTTTATGATATGAGCGGAAATGTGTGGGAATGGGTAAGCGACTGGTATAATGACCGCTATTACGAAAGCAGCCCTAAAAACAATCCAATTGGGCCGTCAACCGGCAGCGAACATGCGCTTCGCGGCGGCTCATGGCTTGATAATCCCAAGCGCCTTCGCCTGACCGGCCGCAGTTGGCACTACCCTGTCTATCGCGACAACCGCTTCGGATTTCGTCTGGCATCTTCTGCCCGGTAAGCAGAAAGTCAGCAGAACCAGCCAAGGAGGTGTATATGAAGAAAATATTTATTGTCTTGTTTTTGATTGGCCAAATTTGCTGGGCAAAGCCTGCTCTGCTTTACGCCGCCCAATCCACCATTACAGAATCAGAAGGATATGCGTGCATGGGCGAGGATAAATCAAAAAAGCAGACAGAGCAGGCTGCGATGGCTGATGCAAAGAGAAAGGCAGTGGAATCTGTGTCAACCTACATAAAAAGCGAGACCCATGTTAAGGACTTTGAACTTGAAAAAGATTTGGTGTCGGCATACGCCAATGCCGCTGTAAAGATTATTCAGGAGCTTGAGAAAGGCTGGTATAAGGATGCATCGGCAGGAGACTGCTACAAGATAAAAATCAAGGCAGAGATTATACCTGATGAAAAGGAGATGGAAAAGATTGCAAAAAGCAAGCAGGCAACAGACGACCCATCTGCCCCGCTCAGCGTCAATGTCTGGACAGATAAAAAGGAATATAAAAACGGCGATAAAATCAAGGTCTATATCAAAGGCAATAAGCCGTTTTACGCAAGGGTTGTTTATAAGGATGCCGATGGTAAAATGGTTCAACTCCTCCCAAACCCTTACAGGAGTAATAATTATTTTAACGGTGGAACGGTCTATGAAATACCTTCAGGCGAGGACAGGTTTGAACTTGAGGTGTCGCCGCCATTCGGAAGCGAAGGCATAATAGTCTATGCCGGTTCATCCCAAGTCGGCGAGATTGATTTAAAGCCGTCCGGCGGGGTGTATGAGATTAAGACAAAGCCAAAGGACATTGGAGATAAAACAAGGGGTGTGGTGATTGCTGAAAAGGGTGGGGATAAAAAAGAGCCTTCAGAGTTTTCAGAGGCGACTGCGGATGTGAAGACAGGGGAAAAATAACAACCCCCTAGCCCCCCTTTGTTAAGGGGGACATAATCTTATGCGAAATATTGCAGTAGAAATCCTTAAAAATCACGCAGTGGTGGAGCAGCAGGTTGAAATTGTTGAGCGGAAAGGCGTGGGCCATCCTGATTATATCTGCGATGCGGTGATGGAGAGCATTTCTGTGGCTTTAAGTCAGGAGTATATTAAAAGATTCGGCGATATACTTCATCACAATATTGACAAAGGGCTTCTTGTAGCAGGGCAGGTGGAGAAGAATTTTGGCGGCGGCAGGGTTATAAAACCGATGGAGCTTATCATCGGAGACAGGGCAACATTCAAAATCGGCGATAAGAAAATTGATGTGGAGAGCATCGCAATTGAAACTGCCAAAAAGTGGTTTCAGAACAATTTGCGATTTGTTGATGCAGAAAGGCATGTAAAATACCGGGTGGTGCTGGCGCAGGGTTCCGAGGAACTTACGGATATTTTCAAAAGAAAGGGAAAGCTCAAAGGCGCCAATGATACATCCGCTGCTGTCGGGTATGCGCCGTTTACTCCAACGGAAAATGCGGTTTATGAGGTTGAGAGATTTCTGAATTCAAAAAGAATTAAAGAAATTTACCCTGAGACAGGCGAGGATGTGAAGGTTATGGGGCTGCGCAGGGGGATGGCGCTGGATTTAACAGTTGCAATGCCTTTGCTCTCAAAATATGTAAAAGATGTAAATGATTATTTCAAAAAGAAAGACAGGATTCAAGAAGCGACAAAGAACTTTGTCAGAGAAAGATTCGGAAGGGGGTTTGAAAAAATAAATATCCACTACAATACCCTTGATAAAAAATCGCAGGGTCTCGGCGGTATTTATCTGTCGCTGCTTGGCACATCCGCCGAGGATGCGGATTCCGGGCAGGTTGGCAGGGGCAACAGGGTGAACGGCGTCATATCGCTCAACAGGCCGATGGGAACAGAGGCCGCTGCCGGCAAAAATCCTGTAAGCCATGTGGGAAAGATTTATAATATTCTTGCGCACAAGCTGGCAAAGGATATATATGATAATGTTGAAGGTGTAAAAGAAGTTTATGTATGGCTCTTGAGCGAGATAGGCACAAGGATTGACAAGCCGCATCTGGCATCCGCGCAGGTTCTTTTAAAAAACGGTGTAAATAAAAAATTGGTCAGTAAGAAAACAGAATGTATAATAGAAGACGGACTTTTCAATATCGGCAAGTTTTGCGCGGAGCTGGCTGAAGGGAAATATCCAGTGTGTTAAATTATTTACTTGTAGTCTGCCGATTTACCCCGTTTAGAGATAAATCTCTAACAGGGTTTATCGGCATATTTTAAAAACGCCCATAAATGGGCAACTACCCATTACAGGAGGCTTAAAATGGCAGGTGATAAAAAGACAAGGCAGGAAAAATTAAAAAAGGCGCTCATGGATAAAAAGCGGAAGATGTGGAGCGAATTGAGGGATGAAATATTTAACAAACTCGGCAAGGAATATAATAAGCAGTTCGACAGCCCGCAGGATTTGGAGGAGCAGTCTCTTATTGATTTGATAGAGGACACAGGCCTTGCCATTGCTGATATGCGGCGTGAAGAGCTTACAAAAATGGATGAGGCAATAACAAAGCTTGAAGACGGAACTTATGGCGTATGCGAAGACTGCGAATCTGAGATAGATGAGGAGAGGCTAAAAGCGGTTCCGTTAACAACCTGCTGCGTAAATTGCCAAAGCAAGAAAGAGGGGAAAAAGCCGACGTTGTAAAGACCGTTGCAAGATGTCCTGCTATCAAGCATTTGAACACCCGCCGATGAACAGAAGAATAACAAGCGAGGAGTTTGAAGGGGCGGTAAGGATTGCGAGGGAAGAAGGGTTGGAGAGGCTGGATGGGTTTGTATGACGCATCATCGCCCCTTTCTCCTGAATCTTGCTTTATAAGAATCAAAAGTTTCTTTCCTGCCTTCTGCGCCTACAAGCATCTCCTTCTGCATTTCCTTGGAGCGGACGCTTTTTTCCACAAAGATAGGCTTGCCGTTGAACGGGTTGCATTCTGTCCAATAGGCGAGGGTTGAATAGGTTGACGGCGTGGGCGTGAATATCTGAATCTGCTCCGGCGGCGCGCCCAGGTCCTGCGCGGTAAATGCCTTGAGCCTTTTCATATCATTCAGGCCGCAGCCGGGATGCGCTGCCATGAGATAGTAAGATAAAAACTGCTTCAATCCCGCCTCCTCCGTAAACCGGTAAAAGAGCGATTTGAATTTCATGAGTGTGCTGCGGCCGCAGCCGGGCTTGCCCATGATCTCCAGCACATTTGCTTCCGAGTGTTCCGGCGCAATCTTCATCTGTCCCGACACATGATGGCGGACAAGCTCTTTCAGATAGCGCTCTCCGTCTTTTTTATCCGCCAGCGTCATGTCGTAGCGCAGTCCCGATGCAACCACGACTTTTTGAACGCCCTTTACGGCGCGCAGCGCTTTCAGAAGCAAAATTTGCTCGGCATGACCGAAGTTGAGATTGGGACAAATCGCGGGCGAGAGGCAGCTCTTTTTTTGACAGCACCCTTTTTTCTCCATCCGCTCGCAGCCCGTTGCATACATATTTGCCGACGGCCCGCCTACATCGTGAATCCTCCCTTTAAAAAGCGGATGCCGGGTCATCTCCTCTGCTTCGGCAAGGATAGACTCCCTGCTTCTGCTCCTCGTGCGCCGGCCTTCGTGAACGGCAATGGAACAGAAGCCGCATTCGCCGTAACATCCGCGGTGAGTGGAGATGGCGAAACGGATGGTTTCTAATGCCTTTACCTCGCCATCCTTGCGATGAAAAGGGTGGACATCGCGTTCATATTTTAGGTTATAAACTGCGTCAAGTTCTTGTTGTGTCAAATAAAATGCCGGAGGATTCTGGATGAGATAACGGCTGTCATGTTTTTGCGCCAATGTTAGGGCGGTCATCGGATCATTATTATCATAAAATATTTTAAATGCCTTCGTGAACGCGGCCTTGTCTTTTGCGCACTCTTCGAACGAAGCCAGTTCCAGACAATTGTCCGGGAGATTTTTGGAAATATAACAAAGCCCCCGCACGGTTTTTGGGTCTTTCCCCTGTTGGATACATCCGGCCAGTTGAACGACGGAATTTTCCGCCATGCCGTAAAGGAGATAATCGGCCCTTGCATCAAAGAGGATAGACCTTCGTATCGCGTCTGTCCAGAAATCATAATGGGCTGTCCGGCGCAGGCTCGCCTCTATCCCTCCCAGAACAAGAGGCCGGCTTGCGTCTTTGCGAAACCTTCTGATGAGATTGGCGTATATGATGGAGGCGCGGTCGGGACGGCGATTATTGAGCGCGCCGGGGGTGTAGTCGTCGCTCTTGCGTCTGCGGCCTGAGGCCGTGCGGTTGGCAACCAGCGAATCTATGCAGCCGGCGGTAACGCCCCAGAAGAGCCGCGGCTCCCCGAGGCGCAGAATGTCTGCTCCGGAAGTTGTTTCCGGCTGGCCGATAATGCCGACCTTGTAACCGGCATTCAGCAAGACTTTGCCGATGACAGCAGCGCCGACAAAGGGCGAATCAATATAGCTGTCGCCGGTTATGAGGATGACATCAAGGCCGTCCCAGCCAAGCCCCTTCAATTCTTCTTTCGTTGTTGGAAGAAACATCGGTATTTTATATTCTATCTAATCTTCATCCTTGAGAGCAAGAAAAGTCTTTGTTAGCATAATTTTTTGCTTTCTTTTTTTTGATATTGTAGAGTTACCGTTAGCTATTTATGAAAACCGAGCGTCAAATATCATCCGGCGGGGTTATATTCCGTAGAAACCCACCCTCAATCCCCCCTTTGAAAAAGGGGGGACAAGGGGGGATTGAAGTTGCACTCATCGCGGTTAAAGAGGGCAAAGTCTGGTGTCTTCCCAAGGGCTTGAGGGAAAACGGCGAGGGTATCGCCAGAACAGCGCACCGTGAGGTGAAAGAAGAAACCGGCTTAGACGGCAAGATTATAAAACTTATTGACCACATCCAATATTTTTATGCGCACAAAGAGGCGGAGGAGACAAAGCGGTTTTTCAAAATCGTTTATTTTTTCCTCATGGAATGTACCGGCGGCGATGTTGCAAATCACGACGATGAGGTCAACGATTGCAGGTGGTTTCCCATTGATGAGGCAATAAGATTGGTTGAATATAAGGACGAGAAAGAGATTTTGAAAAAGGCAAAAAGGATGATTGAAGGGTAATGACTTAAATCAGCGGCACGGGTTATCCTGCATCTGCTCAAACATCTTGTATGTTATTGCTTTGGTTGTTGCGGTGGCCAAGACTCAAAACGCTTAATGTCATTCAGAGCGCCAGAAAACAAACCCATGTGGCCTTGGTTTTTTGCATCAAAACGACCTACAACAAGACAATGGCCTTTCTCAAACTTAAATCTGACCTCTTGGCGGTCAATACCCAACCAAATACCATTTTTTGTATTGCCGTAGGTGTAATCATCTTGGTGGAGATATATAGCATTGCCTTCAAATTCGATTCGGCAAAACCCTGTGACCATAACCAAGTGGCCTTGGTATTTTTCGGGATTGGCAAGCAATTGAACAATTGACACGGCTTCCGGACGCAAAACTTCCGATTGCGCGAAAGTTGGTGTTGTGCCAAGTAATGCCACGATAACAAGAATGAGGCTTGAGATATTAGTTTTTATGAGATTTAACATTCTTTTTATTTCCCCACTCATCTTTTTATTGAATTTTAGGTCAACTTATATGGAGAGTCAAGGAAAGATTGCTGAAGGGAAATAAATTTTCTTTGTAAATTATATTAGGTGCGATATAATTTCCTATTCTCAAGTAAGAGAAATGTAGGGGCGGCCCATGTGGCCGCCCGCAGTGGGAGGGGGCAAGCCCCTCCCCTACAAAAAGAATAGGTATTTTCGGGGCAAAATAAAAAAGAAAGGATTTGAACATCAATGCTTAAAGTCAGCGGTTTGGAAAAGACGTACGGCAGTCAGGCGCTTTTTGACAATGTGAGTTTTGTCATGAATCCAGGGGAGCGCATCGGCTTGGTGGGCAGGAACGGGCACGGCAAAACAACTCTGTTCAGGATGATACTCGGAGAGGAAGAGCCGGACGCAGGGGTTATCAGCGTTCCGAATTATTACACCATCGGGCATCTGTCACAGCATATCCGTTTTACAGAGGATACGGTTCTGAAAGAAGGGTGTTTGGCGCTCAAGCCTTCAGAGGATGGGATCGATGAAAGTTACAAGGTGGAGACGATTCTCATGGGTCTCGGATTTTCCGTGGATGATTTCAACCGCAACCCGCAGGAATTTTCCGGCGGCTATCAGGTTCGGCTGAACCTTGCAAAGGTGCTGGTCTCCGAGCCAAACCTGCTTCTTCTGGACGAGCCGACCAATTATCTCGACATCGTGTCCGTGCGCTGGCTCACGCGGTTTCTGCGCGCGTGGAGGGACGAGATGATTATCATTACGCACGACCGGGATTTTATGGACAGCGTGACAACCCACACCATGGGCATTCACCGCTGCAAGATGAAGAAGATTGCGGGGACTACGCAGAAGTTGTATCAGCAGATAGCGCAGGAAGAGGAGATACACGAGAAGACCCGCATCGGCGACGAAAAAAAGCGCGCAGAGGTGGAGGAGTTTATCAACCGCTTCCGCGCAAAGGCGTCCAAGGCAAAGGCCGTGCAGTCGCGGGTAAAGGCGCTTGAAAAGATGGAGAAGCGCGATAAATTATCCGACATACGAACCCTTGATTTTTCATTCAAGTCCGCGCCCTTTCCTGGCAAATGGCTGATGAGCGCAAACGATATATCGTTTTCTTACAACAATCATAATGATGCGCCGCTCTTTCAGGGTCTGAGCATAGCGGTCGGCAAAAACGACAGGATCGCGGTCATCGGTAAAAACGGCAAGGGGAAGACGACGTTTTTAAATCTCCTTGCAGGCGAGATGCAGCCGCAAACCGGAGCAGTTCAGCACAATCAGAATTTATCCATCGCCTATTTTGGCCAGACTAATATAAACCGCCTTAATCCTCAAAAGACCGTTGAGATGGAAATCATGGACACCCATCCCGATTGCAACAGGGGCGCGGCGCGGAAGATTTGCGGCATCATGATGTTCGACGGCGACAAGGCGTTGAAAAAAATATCCGTGCTTTCCGGCGGAGAAAAGAGCAGGGTGCTGCTCGGAAAATTATTGGTAAGCCCGGCAAATCTCCTTTTGCTGGACGAGCCGACCAATCATCTTGACATGGATTCCATTGATTCGCTGGTTGAGGCCATTGATGCATTTGACGGCGGCGTGATTATAGTTACGCACAGCGAATTGATTCTCAATAACATTGCCACACGGCTGATTGTGTTTGACGGAGGCAATGTGGAGTTGTTTGAAGGGACATATCAGGAATTTCTGGATAGGGTAGGATGGGAAAACGAGAGAGAGTCCGAGGGCGGCAAGCCAAGCAGCAGGCAGAATAAAAACTTCAATAAGAAAGAGATGCGGCGGCTCAGGGCGCAATTAAACGAAGACCGTTCAAAAACCCTTGTCCCCCTGCAAACAAAGATTGCAGAGCGGGAAAAGACCATTATGCTGTTGGAAAAGGATGTGGAAAAGGAGAGCCAGTCCCTTGTAGAGGCATCGGAAAAAGGGGATGGCGAGGCCATATCAAAACTGTCAATTGCCATTCATAATTTAAACACCCAAATTGAAACCATTTTTAAAGAATTGGAATCGCTGACAGCGGAGCATGAAGCAAAGACAAAGGAGTTTGAGGAGAGGATGAGCGGGTGATTTTTCCCTTGTTATTTTGCCCTGTATTTGGTTATTTACCCCGTTAGAAATATGTGCTTAAATAAAACAGTGTCAATATATGAAATTTTCTAACGGGGTTTATCTTCCATGAAAATCACACAAGACGTCATTTCCCAACATGGCCTCACGGACGAAGAATATCAGAGGGTTGTAAATTCTATTGGAAGAGAGCCTAACCTCCTTGAACTCGGCATATTCTCCGTCATGTGGAGCGAGCACTGCTCGTATAAATCATCCAAAATCCATCTAAAAAACTTTCCAATAACAGGAAAACATGTCCTGCAGGGCCCTGGCGAGAATGCCGGCATTGTTGATATCGGCGACGGCATGGCAGTTGCCTTTAAGATGGAATCTCACAACCATCCTTCCTATATTGAGCCGTATCAGGGCGCAGCTACAGGAGTAGGCGGAATCTTGAGAGATATTTTTACAATGGGCGCGCGTCCCATTGCATCTTTGAATTCTCTCAGGTTCGGTTCGTTTGAGCACCCCAAAACTAAATATCTTCTAAATGGTGTTGTGGCAGGCATTGCAGGTTACGGCAATTGCATGGGCGTGCCTACTGTGGGCGGTGAGGTTTACTTTCACGAAAGTTACAATGGCAACTGCCTCGTTAATGCCATGACAGTCGGCATTATGGAAAGCAACAGGATTTTCAAGGGCAGGGCAGAGGGCATCGGAAATCTTGTGATGTATGTGGGCTCAAAGACAGGCAGGGACGGCATCCACGGCGCCACCATGGCGTCGGATGTGTTCGGCGAAGGCGGAGAGGAAAGGCGGCCTACTGTTCAGGTCGGCGATCCGTTCACGGAAAAATTATTGCTTGAGGCATGCCTTGAGGTGTTCAAGACAGATTATGTCGTGGGCATTCAGGATATGGGCGCCGCAGGGCTTACCTCATCGTCAGTGGAGATGGCATCCCGCGCAGGCACAGGCATTGATTTAGATGTGTCCCTTGTGCCGAGGCGTGAACAGGGCATGACGGCTTACGAGGTCATGCTTTCCGAATCACAGGAGCGGATGCTGATGGTTGTGAGGCAAGGATGCGAGGATAAGGTAAAGGAGATTTTCCACAAATGGGATTTGGAAGCGGTTGTGATAGGCATTGTCACAAGCAGCGGACTTCTGCGCGTGGCAGAAGGAAATGATATCGCTGCCATGATTCCTGTAAAGCCTCTGACTGATAATGCGCCTCTATATAAAAGACCTATAAAAAGACCTGCTTCGCAGGATGATGTTCAGGCGCTTGATCTTAAAAATATACCTGAACCGGCGGTTGTGGTAGGGCGGGCTGCGCCCGCCAATAATCGGTGGGCACAGCCCACCCTACAAAATGATTACAATGCTATATTGCTCAGACTCCTTTCATCTCCGAATATTGCAAGCAAGGAATGGATATACAGGCAGTATGACCACATGGTAAGAACAGATACAGTGGTTTTGCCGGGTTCCGATGCGGCAGTTATCAGGATAAAAGGCACAAAAAAGGCTCTGGCCATGACGGTGGACTGCAACAGCCGTTATTGCTATCTTGACCCGTGGACAGGCGGCGCAATTGCCGTTGCAGAGGCGGCAAGAAACCTTGTCTGTTCAGGCGCAAAACCCATTGCGCTTACCGATTGTCTCAATTTCGGCAATCCTGAAAGGCCGGAAATCATGTGGCAGTTCGAGCAGGCTGTTCTGGGCATGAGCGAGGCATGTAAAAAATTTGGCATACCTGTAATAAGCGGCAATGTAAGCCTATACAATGAAACATCCGGCGTTTCCATATATCCTACGCCTACGGTGGGCATGGTCGGCCTGATAGAGGATATAAGCCGCCATGCAACTCAATGGTTTAAAACAGAAGGGGATATTATAATTTTATTGGGCGAGACAAAACTTGAATTGGGCGGAAGCGAGTATCTCAAGATTATACATAAATTAGATAAGGGTAAGCCGCCGCATCTGAATTTAGACATGGAGGCAAGGGTGCAGGAGGTCTGTTTAAACGCAATCCATGATGGTATAATAAAATCAAGCCATGACTGTTCCGAGGGCGGACTGGCAGTTGCTTTGGCAGAGTGCTGTATGTCTTCAAAAAATACGGCTGTCGGCGCAGAAATCACACTGGCTGCTCATACCATGCGGAGAGATGCGCTCTTGTTCGGTGAAAG
>JACRNK010000100.1 GCA_016234985.1 Deltaproteobacteria bacterium | reverse complement strand
TTTACCAAATCTGCAGAACATAATAATCCGGCAATCCGTGTGGAGATATATAAAAACGGAAAACCTTTAAGCAATCCGTGGCTTTTCTATAACTACGCCGACCTTTTTGCAGCCATCCCGGATTCCAATTATGAGCTTGTATTTAATAGCTACAAAAGTATAGTATATACAGGCTTGTCTATCAACAAAGACCCGGGCACAAATGTCGTATGGCTGGGCGCGGCATTGATGGTAACAGGTTTTTTTATGGCCTTTTTCATCTTTCATAAAAGGATATGGGTCAATGTGAGAAGAAACAGCCGCGAAACAGAGGTGCACATAGGCGGAATGATAAACAAAAACAAGTTTGTCTTTGAGAGGGAATTTTCAGATATTGTTGAATCCATCAAAACATCTGCTTCTGAAGGAGTAAAAAAATGAATCCCGTTAGAACTTATTATAAAAGGTCTGATGGGATGGAAATGGGAGGTCTAACGGGATGAAAGTCATAATGAGCTTGTTGTTTTTCGACACGGCATTCTGGTTTTATCTGGCCACAATGATTTTATATATAGGATACTGGATATTCAAAAAAGAATGGCTGGGGCAGACCGCAACAGTTCTGGCAATGATCTCCACATTTGCAATTTTCATGATGCTGATATTCAGGACTAAGGAATCCGGCCATGCGCCGTTCTCCAACCTCTATGAATCAATGTCCTTCTTTGTGTGGATGATATCCATTGCCTATCTTATTATGGAGTTTAAATATAAGATAAAGGTTGCAGGCGCCTTTGTAATGGCCATTGCCTTTATAGCAATGGTTGCCACATCCATGCTTCCGTATCGTTTCCAGGACATTGAACCTCTTAATCCGGCGCTTCAGAGCATCTGGTTTGAACTGCATGTTTTTTCTGCCTTTATAGGATATGCAGGCTTTGGCCTGGCATTCGGCCTGGGTCTGATGTATCTTATCAAAGCAAGGTTTGAGGAAAGGAAGCTATCTAATTTCATGATAGACAGATTCCCGTCATCCGCAATACTGGATGAACTGAGTTATAAATCAGTAGCATGGGGTTTTATTTTTTTTACGCTTGGAGCGCTTATACTTGGCGCGGTTTGGGCAAATAAGGCATGGGGGACTTACTGGAGTTGGGACCCGAAAGAGACATGGAGCCTGATTACATGGTTTATCTATGCAGCCTATCTTCATGCAAGGGTTACAAGGGGATGGAGGGGAAAGAAGGCAGCGTATGTTGTAATCTTTGGATTTTTGTCAACCATATTCCTCTATTGGGGTGTAAGTTTTGTCCTGCCTGGCCTTCATGCCTATGCAACGAGATAAGATAGTAAAGCAGAAAGTAGGGTGGGCTGTGCCCACCGATAAAAAGTTGGCGGGCACAGCCCGCCCTACTACTTGCCTGTCAACTTTTAATTTTTAAGAGGGATGTATGCCAGACACATTAACTGAGAATAAGGGTTTGCCTAACAAGGCTATAATCGGCATTGTTGTGGCGTTAGTTGTAATTGTAGTGTTATTGGTAGTATTAGGCCAGAGACAGAAATTTGAGCCTGTCCTTGAAGGGAAGACAGCCCCTGATTTTGCCCTGCCTGATTTGAAAGGCAAAATGGTCAAATTATCCGATTACAAGGGCAAGGTGGTTTTTGTAAACTTTTGGGCAACATGGTGCAAACCATGCGAGGAAGAGATGCCGTCTATGCAGAAGATGTACGAGGCGCTTAAAAAACAGTATCAGAATTTTGAGTTGCTGGCTGTAAGCATTGACTCAAAAGAACCTGATGTGGTAGAGGCTTTTGCTAAAAAGCATGAAGTTACATTTCCTGTCCTGCATGACAAAAAAGGCAAGATTAAAGAGATGTATAAGACGACCGGCGTTCCTGAGACCTTTATAGTGGATCAGAACGGTATTATAGCAGAAAAGGTATGGGGTCCGAGAAACTGGAACAGGCAGGACAGTGTAAGGACAATCATTGATCTTTTAACAAACGGCCCCTCAGCGCCTGATAAATATAAGCAGAAGAAGGCGGCGTATTGATGTTGGCGCATAGATTGTTTGCCATTTTTTTGATTTTTTATATTCTGATTGCATATCCATTAAATGTTGATGCAGCCGGTCAGGATTATTGGGCAGATGCCGGGGTAGTCAGGATAGGTGATAAAAAGCCGGTATCAGCCCCTGACTTCACACTGAGCGCGCTTGACGGCAAAAAAGTTTCTCTGAAGGATTTTAAAGGCAAGGCGGTATTTTTAAATTTCTGGGCAACATGGTGTCCGCCCTGCACAATAGAGATGCCTTCTATGGAAGCCCTGCATAAGAGGTTTAAGGATAAAGGGCTTGTTGTTATAGCGGTAAATTCTGAAGAGGGTGAGAAAAAAGTCAGTAAATTTATTAAAAAGAAAGGTTATACATTCCTTGTCCTCCTTGATAGCGACGGCTCTGTAAGCAGCGATTCCTACAGGGCTATCGGTTTTCCAACCACATACCTTATTGACAGACAAGGCATGGTGGTCGGCAAGGCAGAAGGGGCAAGAGAATGGGATTCAAAAGAATCATTTAGACTGATAGAGGAGATACTTAAAAAGCCGTAAGCAGTAAGTCGTGAACGGTAAGCAGTAAAAAACAAATTCTGTATGAATCAGGAAGTCTCAATACCTATAGCATTTTTATTCGGCTTTCTTTCATTTGTGTCGCCTTGCGTCCTGCCGCTTGTGCCGTCTTATATCTCATTTGTCACAGGCATATCTTTCGAAGAGCTTACGGGCAGCAACGGCGGCAAGGAACTCAAGAAGGTCATACTTGTGAATTCGCTCATGTTTATACTGGGCTTTTCCGCTGTCTTCGTAAGTATGGGGGCATCCGCAACATTCGCAGGCGAGTTGCTGCGCACATATCAGGATATAATCAGAAAAGTTGGCGGAGTGGTAATTATTCTGCTCGGCATCCATATCGTAGGTATAATAAATTTCAGGATTCTACAACAGGATAAAAGGCTTCATTTTTTCAGGGAAAAGCCGGCAGGCATATTGGGCTCGTTTCTTATAGGGGTTGGTTTTGCGGCAGGCTGGACCCCGTGCATAGGGCCTATACTGGCCACTATCCTTATGATGGCGGCATCATCCGATACCCTCTTGCATGGGGTACTGCTTCTGATCGTCTACTCTCTTGGTCTTGCCATACCATTCTTTCTCACCGCTATCGGCATTACTACATTCCTCAAACACTTCAACAGGCTTAAAAGGCATATGCGGGTTGTTTCAATAGCAACCGGAAGTCTTCTGATTATCACAGGCGCCTTGATTTATTTTAATTATTTTGCTATATTTACAGGGTATCTGAACAGTTTATTTTCCTAATAACGAAAGATATAACAACTGATCCCCGATTAAAGATTTCGGGGACAAGATTATGATTACTGTTGAGATATATTCTCAAAAAGGCTGTTGCCTTTGTAAAAAGGCCAAGGAACTTATAGATAAGGTTGGCTCAGAGGTGCAATTCTGTGTTAAAGAGGTGGATATTGCTGCCAGTGAAGATCTTTTCAGAAAATACAAGGAAGATACACCGCTTGTCTTCATAAATGGCAAAAAGGCATTCAAATTCAAGATTGATGAGGTTGAATTTAGAAAGAGGCTGAGGATAGAGTTAATAAAGAGCAGTATGTCCAAGATGTGGAATAAAAAAGAGCATTTTAGCTAGAAGCGACTGTTTGCTCTTTAGATTGTTTTTTTCTGCTATTATGTAATTCTGCCGCATCATCCCTTTAATATCCTCCGGATACCCCTTACTATCAATTAGAGATATAAAAAAGATATAAACAAAGATATAAAAAATCTTGACTCATAGGAGTGTTTGCTTTACATTAAATGTTCTATTATTGGGGGATCGTCTAACGGCAGGACGCAAGACTCTGACTCTTGCTATCTAGGTTCGAATCCTAGTCCCCCAGCCATAAAGGTCCCATCGTCTAGAGGCCTAGGACGGAGCCCTCTCAAGGCTTAAACACGGGTTCGAATCCCGTTGGGACCGCCAATGTTGTGCGATGCAACAATTTGATAATCTCGGTTAATCGTATCGTGAAATTTTTAAACTTTCTGTTAACTGTGATATTCACGGGTGCAAGGTAAAAGAAAGCAGAAATTAAAAGGGAAGAAGATTTTCCGTGAAAAAGATTTTCTTGACAAATAGCATGAATATCAAATATAATTTAAGCGTCAGGTATGCGTAAGCTCAATTTTTTACGACTGTCCCGAAGGAGGGATAGATGTTAGGTAAATTAAAAAAAATAATTATACTTGCGGTTATGCTATCGCTAATAATCCCATTAGCCCCTTCCCGTGCGTCTGCAGCAGATGATAGTGCGATGATGCAGAATATCTTCAAAGACGCTTTTTATGGTGGCGCTGTGGGTTCTCTTGTAGGCTTGGGGTTTATGCTGCTTACGGATAAGCCGCAAGACCATTTGAGGTATATAGCTTACGGCGCAGGAGGCGGTATTATAGCAGGCGCTGCCATTGGTGTGGCTAGCTCTACTAAGGCGCTGGCGGAAATAGAGGGTGGTAAAATAACTTTAAATGTGCCTGAGGTAAAGACTGATATTATTCAGGATAAACGTGATGAAAAGATAGAGGTGGTGAGGACTTTATCTCTCTTGCGGTATAGCTTTTAAATAAAGAGTGGTTTAATCTTGAGCCCTGCCTCCCCCTATCCCCCTCATGGAGGGGGATAGGGGGAGGAATTGCAGGGCTTTTTTAACTTTATACTAAAGATGTAACGTATAATTATAAGAAATGGAGGAATAAAAATGTACGCTGTAATAAGGACTGGCGGGAAGCAAGAAACTGTTTCTAAAGGTGATGTGGTAAAAGTAGAGAAGTTATCAGGTGATGTAGGGAGTAAAATAGAATTCAATGATGTATTGATGATTGGCTCTGATAAAGAGATAAAAGTGGGCCGGCCGACGATTGCCAATGCTATGGTTATAGGCGAGATTCTTGAGCAGGATAAATCTAAAAAAGTTATTGCGTTCAAGATGAAACGTAGAAAGGGTTTTCACAAAAAGATCGGGCACAGGCAGCGCTTTACAAGTGTCAGAATAAAAGAAATAAAGGCATAACATAAAAAGTTAGGGAGGAAGATATGGCTCATAAAAAGGCGGGCGGAAGTTCCAGAAACGGCAGGGATAGCAATGGTCAGAGGCGCGGGGTAAAGCGATACGGAGGGCAGGTTGTTTCTGCCGGAAGCATCCTCGTTCGTCAGGTGGGAACAAAGATTTATCCTGGTCAGAATGTGGGGCTTGGAAAGGACTATACGCTGTATGCCAAAGTTGAAGGCGTTGTTCAATATGAGGATAGAGGCAGCAGAAAGCAAGTAAATATTCTGCCGTTATAGACTATTATCGGGCGAAATTTTTATAGTTTTGCCGATACAATGCTGTTGATTCTGCACTATAATCATGTGATTAGGCGAGGATAAAAGGGGATACCCCTTGTCTCTCGCCTTTTTATTTTCTATATGAACTTTATTGATGAAGCAAAAATATATGTCAAGGCCGGTGACGGCGGAAGAGGCTGCATAAGTTTTCGGAGGGAGAAGTATATACCGCGGGGCGGCCCTGACGGCGGCGACGGAGGTAATGGCGGAGATGTTTATGTGATTGCCGACAGGAGTCTTGCAAGCCTTTTGGATTTTAAATATAAACGGAACTATGAAGCGGAGCGGGGCGAACATGGGCAGGGGAGCAATTGCACAGGCAAAGACGGAGAGGATATTATAATCCGAGTTCCTGTAGGCACGGTTTTGAAAAATCCGGAGACCGGAGAGATTGTAGAAGATTTAGTTGCCGACGGCCAAAAGATTGTTTTGGTAAAAGGGGGGAGGGGGGGTAAGGGGAACGCCTTTTTTACCAGTTCCACCTATCAGGCTCCGAAATTTGCGCAGCCGGGAGAAAAAGGTGGAGAAAGATGGCTTCATCTTGAGCTAAAACTTCTGGCGGATGTCGGCATAATAGGTTTTCCGAATGCTGGCAAATCCACCCTCATATCCAATATATCAGCGGCTAAACCGAAGATAGCCGACTATCCATTTACCACATTGCAGCCAAATCTCGGGGTTGTGCAGTTCGGCGAGCATGACCATTTTGTTGTTGCGGATATACCGGGACTCATAGAAGGCGCTCACACCGGAAAAGGCCTCGGCATAAAATTCCTGAAGCACATCGAAAGAACAAGCCTCTTCATCCACCTCATAGATATTTCCCCTTATACGGAAAGAGACCCCAAAAAAGATTTTGAAATAATAAACAGAGAACTCAAGGCGTGGAATCCCGATATGGCAAAAAAGCCGCAGATTATAGTTCTGAATAAAATTGACATCACCGAAGCCAAAGAGCGGCTTCCTGAATTGCGCAGGTTTTTCAAGACGAAGAAATTACAGGTTTTCCCAATATCCGCCGCTACCGGAGATGGTTTAAAGCCATTGCTGAACCATGTCGGCAAAGAGGTGATAAGGATGCGGCAAGAGAAAAGCGACAACCCTTGAAATATTCCTCGGTTTTTTATACGATAGCAGACAGCAAAGATAATCCATAATTACTTCCCAAAATAGATTTTGATTTTTGCGGAGCCGTATGTTCAAACAATCATCATCCATCTCCAAAATCACCCGCCCCAAACTCTCTGCGCCCATTGAGAGGAAAAGGCTTTTCAAATTATTGGACAGCGCAGGCAAAAAGCCTATTGTCTGGCTTTCCGCGCCTGCGGGTTCCGGCAAGACCACGCTTGTTGCGAGCTATCTTGATTGCCGGAAATTACCGTGCATCTGGTATTCGGTGGATGAGGGAGACGCAGACCTCGCCACCTTTTTCTATTACATGGGACTGGCTGCAAAAAAGGCTGCTCCGCGATATAAAAAACCTCTTCCCCTTTTGACGCCCGAATATCTGGCAGGCATTCCCACATTCACCAGAAGATGGTTTGAAAATCTTTACAGCCGTTTAATCTCCCCTGGCCCCTCTTTGCCAAAGAGGGGAAAATCATCTCCCCCTTTGAAAAAGGGGGATACAGGGGGATTTGTCCTTGTCCTCGACAACTATCAGGACGCGCCGGCCGATTCCCTGTTTCACGAAATGATTGCCAACGGACTGGATAGTATCCCCGAAGGCGTCAATATTATCGTGATAAGCAGAACAGAACCGCCGCCGCAGTTTTCCCGCCTTCTTGCAAACAACAAAATAAGCCGCATCGGATGGGAAGAAATAAAATTCAACCTTGAAGAGACGGAAAGATTTATCAAGGGGCAGGGGTCAAGGGGCAAGGGTCAGGAAATAACAAGACAGTTGCACCAGCAAACCGACGGCTGGGCTGCGGGCATGGTGCTGATGATGGAAGATGTAAGGGCGACGCTTGTCCCCGCCCATGTTGTTAGTGGCACAGGCTTCCAGCCTGTGAAAACAGGCAAGATGCCTGTTCCACCGCACAGAGGTTCGCCCCTACGGAACCACGAAACAATCTTCAACTACTTCGCATCCGAGATATTCAACAAGACCGACAAACCGACACAAGAATTTCTCCTCAAAACCGCATTCCTTCCCGATATGACGATTGCCATGGCAGAGAAACTCACCGGTCTTGTCCATGCAGAGAAAATACTTTCCGGCTTGAACAGAAATAATTACTTCTGTCAGAGACAGGCCGCGCAAAATCCGACATACCGGTATCATCCGTTATTCCATGATTTTCTGTTAAAGTATGCGCACGGCCATGTTCCGCCGGCAGAGCTGAACAAAATCAGGTTACAGGCCGCTCATATTCTGGAACAATCGGGCCAGACAGAACAGGCAGTGAAACTTTTTATGGAGGCGGAAAGTTTTGATGAACCGGTCAGACTCACTCTGGCTCACGCGGAAGCCTTTTTCATGGAAGGAAGAAGCAAAACCCTTGAAGCGTGGATAACCGGCATTCCCCCTGAAATCTTAAATTCCGATCCTCGCCTGCTGCATCTTGCGGGTATCTGCCGCCTTCCGTTCAACCTGAATGAGAGCCGCTCCCTTCTGGAAAGGTCGTTTGACCTCCTGATCAAGGAGAAGGATTATCCGACGGCTGTGGCTGTGTGCGGCCGGATTATCGAGACCGCTATCTACGACAGAGATTCCTTCAAGGCTATTGATTTGCGCATTGATTGGCTGACCGGAATTATGAAAAGAAAGGGGTTAACCGCAGCCGCAGAGAATATCTCCGGCAATATCCTCGTAGTCCTTGCCTACCACAATATGAATCATCCTGATATTCTCTTCTGGCTTGGTCTGACAGAGGCGGCAGTGCAGAAGTCAACAAGCACCGGCGAGAAATTGAGGCTCTGCAACTACCTGATGGCCTATTACTGGTTTCGCGGAGAATTCAACGGCATGACCCGCATCATGAAGACCATCGGGCCGCTCAAAAAAGAGGTCAAAGAAATTCCCGCGCTCCGGCTCCTGTGCATCCTCCTGGAGGCATATTATGCCGTTTATGCCCGCGCGGCGGCGGAAGAAGGAATAGCTCTGGCTTCGGAGGGATTGGAGATTGCCGGCACGGCGGGGATAAGGATTTATGATTTCTGGTTTTCCTGGCTGATCGTCGTTGCCGCAAGTTCTGTAGGCGATTTTGAAACCGCCGGGGCAGGCCTGGAAAAGGTGCTGGCAGGGGCGCAAGCCGCCCCACGCTGGCAGCAGGCTGACATCCAGTGTTTGTTGGGGAGCAATGCCCTTGCCGGGGGCGGTTTTGGCGAGGCAGTCCGGCACTTTCGCGCAGCCATAGACCTGTTCGCAGAGGTCGGCACTCCCGTCAACCTTGCATTATCTCACATCAATTGCGCGTGGGCATGCTTATGGTCGGGCAATAAGCGGAGCGCTGTCCGCCACCTTCTCCTCGCATCACAAGGAAGGTGGGCAAACTCATGGATGTGCAAATATCAGGGGCTTCTGACCCGGGCGCACCTTGCATTCGGGAAGGGTGATGCGGCGCAGGGGAAGGCCATGCTCCGCCAAGGTTTTGCCGTTGCCAAAGAACACGGCATTATAACGGCGCTCTTTCCCTGGAACAAGCAGGTTATGGCTGTGCTTTGCGCGCGGGCATTGGACGCAGGCATAGAGCCGGAATTCATAACGGACTATATACGCAGACATCGGATCGTGCCTCCGAATTCCTCCCCCTACCCCCTCCAGATGGGGACAAAAGAAATTATCTCTCTCAAGAGGGGGACAGAAAAGTGGCCATATCCGGTAAAGATTTACACCCTTGGGAAATTCGAGATAGTGAAGGATGGAAAGCCTGTGGAGTTTTCCGGCAAGATTCAGAAAAAACCGCTGGAGTTGCTCAAGGCGATTATTGCGCTGGGCGGCGAGGATGTGCCGGAGGAAAAAGTAGCGGATAAGCTCTGGCCTAATGTTGACGGCGATATGGCGCATCAGTCATTTGCAACCACTTTAAAACGGCTCCGCCGTTTGCTCGGCAATAAAGACGCCGTCCGTTTAAGCGCGGGTTATGTAACGCTTGACCGGCGGTATTGCTGGGTGGAACAGCCCACCTGACTGACCCGGCAACATGAAATCATACCGCTATCTCCAGCAGTATCTTTTCGTAATTTACCGTAGGCGTTGTCTTTTCTCTGCCATCCTTTGTCTTCTTTAACTCCACAAGCCCTGCCTGTTCCAGAAATTGCATATCATTAGAGGTATTTTTAATATCTCTGTGTAGTATCTTTGCCAACTGATAAACCGACTGAGGATGTTCCTGCCTGATTGTTTTAAGTATCCTCAGCCGTTCTTCTGTCAATACCCTCCTCATAACGTCAAGACTTTCGAACGAAATGCCTTTATGCCTCTTAACCTTCTCCCCCTTTTCAAGTTTACCCCAGACCCCTTTAACCTCTTTGAAAATATCCTCATCGGATTTAATGGAGACTTTTATATTCTTTACCTTCATTGCTTTCCCTCCCTTATTTTTTTAATTCCATCCATAAAATCATTCCAGAGTTTTTCCAGTCCTTGAAACCTGTACGGAAACTCTTTGCCCTTGTGGTGTCTGTGATCTCCTTTACCTTCAGCATTGTCATAACCGATAACCCTGTTGCCATGAACGATGTAGGCAAAGGAATATTTAAGCCCGTGCGGTTTATCTTCGTTTTCGGGAACTCTCCATATCTTCACCTCATAAAAAGCCCCGCCTTCAAAATACTTCTTTTCGTGATAGACAAGAGACGCCTTCATATTGGTTATAAGATACCCTATATCAATGTTATTGTCAATGGCTGTGTCAGACTGTCCCAAAAAAAATCCCAATCTGTCCCCGATATGTCATTTCCTGTTTGTTATTATTGCCGTGAATGAATTGAATGGAGAGCGCAGCCCACCCTGCCTGCTTTGCTACCACAACAGCAAAAAAAATCTCTTGACTTTTCGGGGGGGGGGTAGCATACCTTTTAAGAATTATGGACAGATTGCCGGTAAAATCAACAAAAAGATTTGAGCGGCAAAATAAACTAAAAAAGGAGGTGATGCGTGGAATACCGTGAACAGTAGTAGGGTGGGCTATGCCCGCCAAAATTGCGGCAGAATCAAAATGGTGGGCGCAGCCCACCCTACTTGCGTGGGAACAAGAAGCAAGCAACAGCAGCAAAAATAAAAAACCAAAAGGAGAAAAAACATGAAGAAGATTTTATTGGCAGTATGCGCCCTGGCATTGGCGCTCGGCTCTGCAATGCCTGTGTCCGCGTTGACAACGACAGCGAACATGTCGGTATCGCTTACCGTAATTCCCGTGGCTTCCGTATCCGTCACAAACATGAGCTTTGGCTCAGTTACGCCCGGCGCTGCCGTCTCAGACACATCGGCCACGATTACGGTGAATGTTACAAGCGGATCAGTCTACACCGTTACCGTTGATGCAGGAACGCACTATCTCGTCGGCGACAAATATCGCAATCTACAATCAGGGGCTACTTCCGGAGGCGGCTATGTTTTAAGTAAAGATTCAGGCTTCGCCGCACCGTGGGGTGATGCAAGTTACGCGAATACGTTTGACGGCTATGCTACCGGCGTGGCAAGCACCGGCACAGGAGCTAACCAGACGCTCACGATTTGGGGGAGATTTAATGGTACAGCACCTTCCACCGCAGGCACTTACACCGACACCGTAACGGTAACGGTGAATTATTAAAAAGACAGGTGGATAGGCTGTAGTCTGTTAGTCTATTAGGTTGTAGACTAACAGACTAACAGACTAACAGACTAATAGCCTGTAGTAACTAACCATGAAAACAATTCTATCCACAATCTTTGCATTGACTTTAATATTAACCTTCGGCTCTTCAACAGCCTCGGCAGCAACCGTATCCGCAACCGGCCTGACTTTCGGAACTATCGTTGTTGGCAACAGCGGAAACGCAACTGCGGCTATCACCGTAAATGCCGCAAGCGGGACACCCTACACCGTTACCCTTGACGCAGGAACAAACTATTCCTCCGGCGTGAGGAATGTGAAATCAGGGGCAACGATAGGCGCCTCATATCATTTATATAAAGACGCAGCCCACACCGCAGAGTGGGGCGACGCGGGTTTTGCGAACACCTACTCCGGCGGAGGCGCTGCTACCGGCGTTGCAGGCACAGGCTCCGGCGCAGACCAGCTATTGACCGTATATGCAGCCATCACCGCCAACACAACGCCCGGCGCATACAACGACAGCGTGACGGTTACGGTGAATTATTAGCGCCGTGCGTAAATTCTGTGCAAAAGGGGAAATCCCTATATTGTCATTCCCGAGGTTTTAATCGGGAATATGTTTTTGTTCGAGCAGAAAAAACATATCCCCGATAGAGACATTCGGGGATGACAGAAATTTGGTTTCGGCGAGTAGGGTGGGCTGCGCCCACCAAAAAATATCCGGCAAAACCTAAATGGCGGGCGCAGCCCACAAACTAAAGAAGGGCTTTAAACTCCTCATCCGAGAGTCCGGCGTCTTTAATAATGGATTTGAGGGTGTAAGGATTGATTCTTTTATGATTGGGGATTGTTACATGATGAAGTCCGTCGGACATGCCGATATGTTTGCCTTTAGTTACGACCTTGAAAT
>JACRNK010000099.1 GCA_016234985.1 Deltaproteobacteria bacterium | reverse complement strand
GAGCGCATTATCAGGGAAAACACAGGTCAGGCAAAAAGGATTGTGGTGGTTACAGACGGCATCTTCAGCATGAGGGGAGATTATGCGCCTTTAGACAGGATTGTAGAAATCTGCAAGAGATATAAATCTGGGTATGAGGAAGGAATTATAACTATTGTTGACGATTCGCATGGCATTGGCGCATTTGGCAAGACAGGCAGGGGCGTTGAAGAATATACGAATGCAAAAGCAGATATACTTATTGCAACCCTTGGAAAAGCCCTGGGTGTAAACGGCGGCTATGTGGTTTCGAGCCGCACAGTGATAAGCTATATTAGGGAGACATCGCCGTTTTACATCTATTCCAATCCCATCACCCCTGCTGAGGCAGCGGCAACGCTTAAGTCCCTTGAAATACTTGATAGCCCTGATGGGGCAAGACTTCTCGAAAAGACAAGAAAGCTCGCAGCCCGCTTACGGGAAGGATTGAAACAAACCGGATATGAAACCATTCCCGGCGAGCATCCCGTTGTTCCGCTCATGGTGAGGGATACACAAAAGACTTCTGAAATGGTTAAATATCTTTTTGACAACAACATTCTGGCTACAGGCCTGAATTTCCCGGTTGTGCCGAAAGGCGACGAGGAGATAAGGTTCCAGATTTCTGCTACTCACACTGAAAAGGATATGGATTATCTGTTGGATGTTTTAAGGAAATTCAAAGGAGGGCATTGAGCATCTTTTCATTCATGCTTCCTGTCCTGTAACCCTGCAAATCAAGCGTTATATAAGTAAATCCCTGCTCCTTGAAACCTTGGACAATGGCATCTCTGACGCCTTCATCTAAAAATCTGCTTATCTCAGCAAGCGGCGCTTCAATTCTGGCTATATCGTTGTGATACCTTACCCTGAACTGAGAAAAACCCAGATTGCGAAGAATCTCCTCGCATTTTTCCACTTTATCCAACCTTTCCTCGGTTATCTTTGTCCCATAAGGAAATCTGGATGAGAGACAGGCAAAGGATGGCTTTTCCCACGTTTCAAGTCCGACAGCCTTGCTTATTTGCCTTATCTCAAGTTTTGACAGCCCTGCCTCCACAAGCGGACTTCTTACGCCGAGGTTCTTTGCAGCCTCTCTCCCAGGCCTGTAATCTCCCAAATCGTCAACATTGCTTCCGTCCGCCACAAATTTTAGCCCAAGCTCTTTTGCCTTTGCATTGCATATTTCAAAAAGTTCGCTCTTACAGTAAAAGCACCTTTTGTCAGTGTTATCCGCAAAATTGGGTATGAGGAGTTCATTTGATTCTATAATAATATGCCTTGCGCCAATCTCTCTTGCCAGCCTCTTAGCATCCTGAAATTCCCTGTCAGGATAGGTTGGAGAGGTGGCTGTAAGCGCCACAGCCTTATCGCCCAAAACATCAAAGGCAGTCTTTAAGAGAAAAGTGGAGTCCACACCGCCGGAGAAGGCTATAAGCACAGAACCCATTTCCTTCAGGATGGCCTTAAGCTGTTCAAACTTCTGTTCGCTATTTTCTGAATTCCGAATTTTGAATTTTGAGTTTTGAGTTTTACTCATATCAGCATTCCTTTCAAAATCTCATCATCAGCAGGAGAATCAACCTCAAATGTAGTTGTCTCGCTATTTTTAGAAAGTTTTAACGCTCTTTTCCCATCGGCCTTTGTTCCGGCGTATCTTAAAACCATCCTGCCTGCGAGGGCATGAGTTCCATTTTTGGATAAACCGCAAATAAGGCCTGTCGGCCCTGCAAAGTCCATTGGCTCTATCAAGGTGTCGTCTGCTTGGGCAAGGTTTCTCATCTGCTTGTTATCTGCTTCATCTCTGCCAATGACAATCTTAATATCTTTGTTAATCCTGAAGTGCCTTCCCACTTTTAAAAGACGCAAATCTTTCATGGTTACGTCTTTTTTATTTTCCAGCAAATCCCTTACCCTCTTTGAAAATATCTTGTCTGTCAGGAGGCAGCCGCCTGACGGGCAGGGGTAGTTCTGAATATCCATTTCCTCTGCCAGTGCTATCTGAGGTTTTCTGGAACGGCCATCCATATCAAGAAGTTTTCCCCTGTCTATAATTCCGAGTTTTTCAGGAATAGTAGGCTCAAGATGTTTTGCGCAGAGAGGTCTTACGATAAGCCCAAGAAGCCCGCTTTCTCTTTCAATGTTTTTAAATGCATCCCTTCTCTGGCTCATGGGCCTTTGGCCAAGAACCTCTCCTGTTATGATAAAGGATGCGCCAATCTCCTCCATATACTTCTTTGCAAGCCGGTGCATATATATGCGGCAATCCACGCAAGGATTCATGCCCTGGCCATAGCCGTATTTAGGATTTCGGACAACCTCTATGTAATCCAGCCCTTTCTGAAGAACCTTTATGGGAACGGCAAATTCTTTTGCAACCCTGGCGGCTTCATTGCTGCACACGCTTCCCCTGCAACTGCATGTGCAGAATGTTGATGTGAAATTAAGCGCAACTATCTCAATCCCCTGCTCCAGCATTACCTTGACCGCCAGAGTTGAATCCAGACCTCCGGAGAGAAGCGCAACAGCCTTTTTATTCATCTTAATAGATACCTCCATTTCCCACAGAAGATTATATCTGTTGCCTCATGTAAAAGTCAACAGACCTGCCCAAGTGGGTAGTTGATATGGGCGACATTTATTATATATATTAAAAAAATTGTGTGAACTGAAAGGAAGGGCTTATGGCTGAAAAAAGAAATATCAGTAAAAGGTATCCAAAAAGATTGCAGCTGAGATTCGGACAGGAAGGCCATCTGCATATGGCCTTTACAGAAGATATCTCTGACACAGGGCTTTTTATAAAAACGACTCGCACTTATCCGCCCAATACAAACCTTGATATTAAACTCCTTACCGGAGACGACAAAGAAGTAAATATCAAAGGAACGGTAATGTGGGCAAAAAAAGTGCCTGTCTCCATTGTCCACATAACAAAAAAGGCCGGAATGGGAATAAAGATAGCCCAAATATCAGCAGGGGAAGATGTTTATAAAAAGCTGCTAATTTAAAAAATTGAGCTTACGCATAAAAGGGAGAGATACTTATGGAAGCGAGCGCAAAAGACCGCAGGCAGGGCAGGCTGTTAGTTAAAAAGGAAGTGCTTATAAATAAGGCTGTGAAAGGCTATGCGTTGGATATAAGCGAAGGCGGCATGTTCATATATACCCATGTCCAGTTCATCAAAGACACGCTCCTGGATTTAATATTTACCCTTGAACAAGATGCGCCGCCGGTAAATATACAGGGCCGTGTGCAATTTGTGCAGAAGGATGTCGGCATAGGAGTGGGGTTTATAAATCTAATCCATCTTGATATAGAGAGGCTAAAGCAGTTTATAGCGAAGAATATGGATGCGCACCCGCTCGGGGCAGAGGCCGCTGATGTTGATAAGAGGAAAAAAGTCTTGCTTGTTGATGATTTGGCCTCGGCAAGGAATACATATAAAAATAAACTGGTGCTGGCAGGCTGCGCCGTAAGAGAAGCGGCAAGCGGCATGGATGCAATAAAACTCATTAGCAAAGAAACGCCTGACCTCGTGATACTCGACCTCCAGATGGAGGGAATGGACGGCGTGAAACTGCTCCAGCTCCTGCGCGCCAATGAAGAGTGGAAGAAGATAAAGGTTGTTGTGCTTTCAGGAAGGATAACCTCACAGGAGGCTGAAAGGATTGCCTCATTCGGCGTAGCAGACTTTCTTTCAAAGATGATAACAACCCCGAACAAGCTTGCAGAGCGGGTAAAACAGATACTGGAGGCATAGCTTCCCCTGCTATAGTGAACGCTAAAAATAAATAGATGTAGTGCGCGGCTTTAGCCTCGCATAATAGCGACCCTAAAGGGTCGCACTACAAAAGCCCCCGGTATAGTATTGGCGGGCTTTTTTTTGACACAAAAAAGATAAGGCGCTGTAGTTATTGACAATTCCTGTTTTAGGGTATATTATTTTGCCTGATTTACCCCCACACCAAAATCTTTGGTGCGGCGATTTATACACAGCGACATAAATAGAACTGCATACAGAGCGTCAGAACAAAGCAGACCAAGTCGCGACGAAGGTAAGGAGTGAGGCGTCCTCCCCCTTTATCCCCCTCTGGAGGGGGACAGGGGGAGGACATCGCAACGACGAACCGAGGAGCAACACCGGTATGCGAAGTTATGACGCCCTGTATAGAAACGGAGGCGCAAATCTGTGCTGATAAGATGCTGGGGTTCAAGGGGCTCCATTCCTGTTTCAGGCAGGGAATATTTAAAATACGGCGGCGATACCACATGCATGGAGCTTCGGACAAAGAACGACGATATTATCATAATAGACGCAGGCTCCGGCATAAGAAGGCTTGGGAACAGTCTTGTCCAACAAGGCAGAAAAGACTTTAATATAATTTTTA
The DNA here is from genome assembly GCA_016234985.1 of Deltaproteobacteria bacterium. Taxonomy (GTDB): domain Bacteria; phylum Desulfobacterota; class GWC2-55-46; order UBA9637; family UBA9637; genus JACRNJ01. The sequence continues at coordinate 2,184 of JACRNK010000099.1, read as the reverse complement.
CCCACGCCCATTGGGACCACATCCTTGGTTTTCCATTTTTCAAGCCATTATATATCAAAGGCACACAAATAAATATGCTGGGGGCGCCTGTGGCGCAGGAATCTATAAAACAGATTATGTCAAAAACCATGCAGGCGCCTAATTTCCCGGTAAGGTTTGAAGACATGAAGGCGGAGATATCGTATATAGGCGCATGCCCTGATTGGTTCAAGATAAAGGGGCTTTCCATAGCGGCTGTTCATTTGAGCCATCCCAATCAGGGGTTAGGTTACAAATTTACTGAGGATAACAAGAACTTTGTATTCATCACTGACAATGAGCTTACCCATACACACCCAGGCGGGCTTAAATTTGAGGATTATATAGAATTCGCCAGAGGGGCTGACCTTTTGATACATGATTCAGAATATCTGCCTGAGGAATATGCCAAGTTTACAAAAACATGGGGGCATTCTGTTTATCTTGACAGCCTGACGCTTGCCCTTGAGGCAGGCGTAAAAAGGTTTGGGCTGTTTCACCATAATCAGGAGAGGACGGATGAGCAGGTAGACATGATGGTTCTTGACTGCAAAAGGATACTAAAAGAAAAAGGCTCAGACATGGAATGTTTTGCAGTTGCCAAAGATATGGAGATAACGGTGTAAGAAAGATATGGAATCTCATCTGAAACAGCTATTCCCAGCCGAGGAAATCCATCTCGCCGTCCACCGGCTCGCCGCTGAAATAAGAAGGGATTATGCGGGCAAGACGCCGCTTCTTATAGGCATATTGAAAGGCTCTTTTATTTTTCTGGCTGATTTGATAAAGGCATTAAAGGCGCCTGTTGAAATAGATTTTATAAGGGCCGCAAGTTATGGCAGCGGAACTGCAAGCTCAGGCAACATAAGGATTACAAAGGACATAGATGCCGGCATTGAGAATAGGGATATAATCGTTGTAGAGGACATAGTGGACACAGGCCTTACATTAAATGTCATCCTGAAGCACCTGACGGCAAGAAACCCCGCATCCTTAAAGCTCTGCGCCCTTGTGGACAAGCCCCATCGCAGACAGTTGCCCATAAAAATAGATTATCTCGGTTTTCATGCAAAGGAAAACTTTCTCGTAGGATACGGCCTTGACTATAATGAAAAATACCGCTATCTGCCGGGATTATATGTAATGGAATAAAAACAGGAGGTTTAACAGTGGCTCTTCCTCCTCTTATCCAGTCGTTATTAAAACCATCTGCTTATCCTGACTCGCCCGGCGCTGTTGAGTTAAGGCAAACCCATATCTCCTATCTTTTCTTTACCCCCAAATATGTCTATAAAATAAAAAAGCCCGTTGATTTCGGCTTTTTGAATTTCACAACCCTCGATAAGAGAAGATTCTTCTGCCATCAGGAGATTGCCCTGAATAAAAGACTTTGTCCTGCGATATATATCGGTGTTGTGGAGGCAAATAAAAAGGGTGACGGGTTTGTGTTTGAAGGTGAAGGAGAAGCGGTTGAATATGCGATTAAGATGAAAAGGCTTCCCTCCGATAAGATGATGGATATTCTGCTTAAAAAAGACATGGTAACGGAATCTATGGTTAAAGACACAGCAGATGTTATAGTAAACTTCCATGACAAAGCAGAGACAAACCTTTATATATCTCAATTTGGCCTGCCCTCGGTCATACAAAAAAATACAGAGGAAAATTTTATCCAAACCAAAGATTTTATAGGCAGAACAATTACAAACAAGCAGTTTGATATGATAAAAAATTATACGCAAAATTTTCTTAAGGCAAGATACGGGCTGTTTGCAAAAAGGGTTGAGAGGGGTTTTATAAAAAACTGTCATGGAGATATTCATTCAGAGCATATCTGTATGGCATACGGCGCCTGCGTCTCCTGTGTTACTGCCGGCATTTGTATCTTTGACTGCATAGAATTTAATGAAAGGTTCAGATATTCGGATACCGTTGCAGACATTGCCTTTCTTGCAATGGATCTGGATTTTTATAACCGCCATGACTTGTCCAATACCTTTTGTGAAGAATATATAAAGGCGTCTCAAGACAAGGATGCCGGTGAACTGCTTGATTTTTACAAATGCTACAGGGCCTATGTCCCGGGCAAGGTGGAGGGGTTTAAGATAGACCAGAAAGAGGTGCCGCCGGAAGAAAAAGAAAATGCAAAATTAAAGGCAAAGAGGT
>JACRNK010000098.1 GCA_016234985.1 Deltaproteobacteria bacterium | reverse complement strand
AGGATAATTGGCGAACATATCCTTGAAAAGAGGCTGGAGGGAATTTTGGCCGAAGTTCCACTGGACAACGCCGAAGCTCATCCCCTGTCCGTCAAAATCGCCGGAGAGACCTGCAAAACAATCGGGTATGGCCGCGCCTGTTTCAAACGCCCCAGTCAGGGCAAGGCATTTGTATTCAACAGGATGCTCATTTGCCGGAATATCCCCGCCAAACATTGCACGCCATGTTATCGACCCCACGCTGCCGTCCGCTTCAAGACCTTTGTTTCGCTGAAAGAGCTTAACCGCGGACTCAGTGCCGCCTCCGAATATGCCATCCACAGGGCCGCCATAAAAGTCCATCTCTTTCAGCCCTTGCTGAATCTTTTTAACATCATTGCCTTTTGAACCGAGTTTATAAACCGGCATAAGCCCTCCGGGTCGCCACTACTTTTTCAGCAGTTTATCCATCATCTCGCTTTTCTTTGCGGAACCGGCGCTGGAACCCTCTGGGACTCCGAATTTAAAGAGCGCAGAGATCATTACAAAATATCCTACGGTATAAAGATAGGCAAGGTTGCGCGGCGTTGTGTCTTTAACCGCCACCTCTCTCTGCCGCGCGCTCGCCCTGTCATCCGCCGCTATCTTTTCCATATCAATATCTAATTGCTTCATCTTTGCTGCAAATTCCTGCTCCGCTGTTTTTAATTTGAGCAATATCTCCGGATTGTTGGATTTCACTATGGCCTCGCCAATCTCCGCCTCATCTGCATCCGGTTTGCCTAAAACCGCCTGCGATATTGCGCTTACCGCCATACCCGCCAGCGGACCTCCCAAAGCTGTGGCTATGGTCGGCGCTACAGAGCCTACAATGGATTTCCAATCTGTGTTTGGCATAAAACACCTCCTTTAAACATTTTTTATGAACTCTCAGGCGCATCCAGATCAAGAAATTTACCAAGGCTCACCTGTATTTCACTGTCAGTAACGTTCACCCAGCATATGCCTTTTTCCGTGTGTTTTAGAGAAACCTCGCAGGATTGCTTCGGCTCAAGCTTAATATTCATTTTGTAAAATTTTCCATGGATAATAAAACCCAATGCGGCATCTATTTGCCCGTCCCCTGCCTCGACTGTAATATGCACATGGCGGCTGCCGTTATCGTTTGTTGACCTTAGGTTGGTTAGATTGGCAATCATAGCGTACTGGGAACAGATTTTACGCGTCCGCTCAATTTTTTTAAACCTGTCCCTACGGTTGCCATTATTACCAAAATTATCTCTATTTGTAACCTGTCGTTTTAGACAGGTATAAAACTTTTTATTATATTACATTTTTATCCAAAATATAACTGGCAGAGCAGCCAGTTACATGAAGTTTTATTTTGTGCTAAAAACGGCTTCATGGAACTGATATTTCAGGAAGGCAGCTATCTGATAAAGACCTTGTCCACCCATGAAGAGATGGAAGCAGCCTTTCGTTTAAGGCACGAGGTCTTTGTTGATGAACTTAAATGGGTTCCTGCCTCTCCGGATGGAATGGAAAAAGACGGCTATGATGCCTTTGCGCACCCCATCGGGGTTTTTGATGAATGGAATAAACTTATAGGCTATGTCCGTCTTATCCCTGCTCCGCAACCGTTTATGATAGAGAAGGAATTTGCATGTCTTTTGCCAAAAGACATGCCTTTCAGAAAACTTTCAAGTATGGCGGAATCCACCAGGATATGTATTCAGAAAGAATACAGAACAACCCTGTTGGACTCTTCTTTAACATTGGGGCATCTTCTTTATAAGGCCATTTATCAATGGTGTCTTATGGAAGATAAGAGATTTTTTGTAACGATTGTGGAAAAAAGGTATCATCGTTTTTTAAAATATTTTTTTCCATTTGAACCACTGGGAGATTTTTTACCTCTCGGGGATGGTGTGCTGTCAGGAATAGTTTTGATGGATTGGCGAAATTTTGAAGCTCTTGCAAAAGAGAAAAGACCTGATTTTTTTCAATGGATGACTAATCTGCCTTCTCTTGTTCCATCGCAATGGCTACAACATGCGCCTTAGTAGTTGCATCAAGCTTGTTTTTTATGTTCTCGAGATGGAATCTTACTGTCCTCTCGCTTATACTCAATATCATTGATATCTCCCAATTGGTCTTGCCCTCTTTAATCCATTGAATAATCTCGCTCTCCCGCGGTGTCAGATAAGGCAATGGCCTTTTTTCATTTCCTTTACACACCCTGAGTATTGCCTGATGAAAATTCGGGGTGAGAATATCCACGATTACCTTTTGGTGCGCTCTGAAATAATTTTTGCTATTGGCAAAGGTTGTAATGCTGGCTAAGTTGTTATGCGCACATTGTATGCCGCTGGATATCCCGAAGTTGAGGTTAAAACTATTGGCATTATAGATAAACTCAGGTGATGCCTTGTTCTTATATTTCTTATAAGTATCCGCCCATATCTGGGTTCCAAAAAATTTATACTGCCACCAAACAATAGGATCTATCTCATAGAGTTTTTCTTCCTTATACGCAACAAACCACCCTTCGGGATAACTACCATTTACTATATTTTTGACCTCTGATAGCCCTTTATTGTCGTATGCCCCCAGACCGCATATGCTATAATCCGCGCATACCAAGTCTTTAGTCTTTTCCAATACTGTTTTAATATCAGCCTCATTCCTGCAATTTATGAGGGTTTGTATTGTTTCAAGGATTTGTATCAGCTCTGTTTTGGAAAATTCTTTGTTATCCATTTAGGCGACTCCATAAATCAATTGATGGAGAATTGATGGAACAAAGTTACCTGTTTTTTAATAAGACATGTTGATTAACCATCGGCCTCGCCAGGTTACGGCTCCTTGCAAGGGACTTATGAAGATGCGGTATAAGCATATCCATTATTTTTTTGGAAAATCTTTTATAATCCCCTTAAATTCCTCCTCTGTTATTATCTTTAATCCCAGCCTCTTTGCCTCATCATATTTTGATCCCGGCTCAGCTGATGCTTGATGTTGTCTTTCCGCCATGTTTCTCTACCAGATCCTTTGCTTCGTCTCTTGAAAATGATGACATGGCACCGGTGAAAAGGAATATCTTACCGGCTAATTTGCCTGAAACCTTTTTCATCTCAGGGAAGAGTACATCGGCCTTTTTGAGCTTTTCGATAACCTTGAGATTGTGCGGCTCTTGAAAAAAATCATAGATGCCCTCCGCTGTTTCAGGCCCTATGTCATGCACGGACAGCAGCCTCTCTTTATCTGCCTGCATAATTGCCTCAATGCTTCCAAATTCCTCTGCCAACACGTGGGCCATGTGTTCACCGACCTGCCGTATTCCCATGCCATATATGAGCCTCGGAAGCGTCGGGGTTTTGCTTTTTTTAATCGCATCAATCAAATTATCCGCAGATTTTTCAGCCCATCTTTCAAGTTTTAAAAGTTCATCCCTTTTCAGATAATACAAATCCGCCACATCTTTTATAAGGCCGTCGTCAACGAATTGCTCTATATGTTTATCTCCGAGCCCTTCTATATCCATCGCCCTCTTTGACACAAAGTGCTTTATGGTCTCTTTGACCTGCGCAGGACAGGAAAGCCCGCCTGTGCAGTAATGTATTGCCCCAATCCTTTCAACCTTTGAATTGCAAAGAGGACATTTATCAGGGATTTTAAACGGCTTTTCATTCCCGGCCCGTTTCTCTTTTATGACCATTACAACTTCCGGTATAACATCGCCTGCCCTTGCCACAACTACCGTATCGCCGACCCGCACATCCTTTCTGTCTATCTCGTCCTGATTGTGAAGGGTTGCCCTTTCTATGGTAACGCCTCCAACCTCCACAGGCTCCATCACGGCGACAGGCGTCAATGCTCCTGTCCTGCCGACGCCAATCTCTATGCCTCTTATCTTTGTTGCCGCCTCCCGCGGTTTAAATTTATACGCCAGCGCCCATCTTGGGCTTCTGGTTATAACGCCAAGCCTGCCTTGAAGCTCAAGATCATTTACCTTTATAACTATCCCGTCAACTTCATAAGGGAGATTATCCCGGTTTTTCTCCATTTCTTTATGATAATTCAGGACAGATTCAATGCCATTGCATTTTTTTATAAGGGGATTTGTTTTTAAGCCGAACAACTTAAGAGTCTCCAGGGTTTCCCAATGGGTCTTGAATTTAACCCCTTCAATAACTCCAGTGCCATAGCAGAATATATCCAGAGGTCTTGACGCCGTAATCTTTGGATCTAATTGCCTGAGCGACCCGGCAGCGGCATTTCTCGGGTTTGCAAAAAGCGGCTCGCCGGTTTTTTCTCTTTGTTTATTGATTTTTTCAAATGCCTTCAGAGGCAGAAAGACCTCGCCTCTCACCTCAAGACGGGAAGGGGGAGAAAATCCCCCCATACCCCCCTTTTTCAAAGGGGGGACAAAGGGGGGATTTAAAAGCCTCATCGGAATGCTCTTTATGGTTTTTAGATTCTGCGTTACATCCTCGCCTGTATAGCCGTCTCCTCTTGTTGAGCCTGCTGTAAATCTGCCATCTTCATAAACAAGCTCAATGGCAAGTCCGTCTATTTTAGGTTCTGCGACATACTCAATCTCCTCTATCCCTCGCCCCTTGCGGGAGAGGGCAGAGCCTGCCCCCGAAGTATTTATCGGGGGGTGAAGGGATAAGAGCTTTTTTACGCGCTCATCAAACTCTTTCGCCTCTTCCGCGCTGAAGGCATTATTCAAAGACAGCATGGGTATCGTGTGCGTGATTGTTCCGAATGCCTCAAGGGGTTTTGCGCCGACCCTCTGCGTGGGCGAATCTAACGTGATTAGTTCAGGATGTTTTGCCTCAAGTTCCTCAAGCCGCCGCATGAGTTTGTCGTATTCGGCATCGGAGATTACAGGGCTGTCTAAAACATAATAGCGGTAGTTGTGAAAATTTATATCTTGCCGCAGCTTTTCAACCTCTTTTTTTATATCAGGCATAGTCCAATATTTAGCATAGATTTATCATGGTAGCAAAGAACAAAAATTGATACAATTTCAAGCGCTCATGCTGAAAGCGTTTTTAAATCTGCTTTTACCGCAAATTTGTCCGCTCTGCGCTGAAGATGCTGATGATGGCCGGTTTTGTCAAAGATGTTTTGCCGGCATCAGACTGATTACAGGCCCAATCTGCCCCTGCTGCGGCATGCCGTTTGTTTCACAGGAAAACACAGAACATTTGTGCGGAAGATGTATAATAAAAGAGCCGCCGTTCGAAGCGGCAAGGAGCGCAGGGGTATATAAAGGTGTTTTGCTGGAAGCTATCCACAGATTCAAATACAATGGCAAAACCTCTCTGGCAAAACCTTTGATTAAGATAATTGCGGATATGTTTCCGGCTAATGCCTGCGGCCTGATTGTTCCTGTTCCCCTGCATAAAACAAGACTTAAAGAGCGCGGATTCAACCAATCGCTGCTTTTGGCAAAGGGGCTTGCAAAGATATATAATTTGCCAATAGATTATCTTAATCTCAAAAGGATTCGCGCAACTGACCATCAGGCAAATCTGAAGGGAAAAGACAGGCTGACAAATGTCATGGGCGCATTTGCAGTCCAAGACAAAGCGGCCTTTCAAGACAAAAAGATTTTGCTTATAGACGATGTTTATACAACAGGCGCGACTATCACCGAGTGCAGCAAGGTTTTAAAAAAGGCCGGCGCAAAGGGCATAGATGTTCTTACCCTTGCAAGGGTAGCTGATTTGTGATACGAGATACTTATGCCAAGAAATAAACTTGTTTCATTGCATAAATTAAAAAAGCATATCGGCATTGTTAGAAAAAAAGGCAAAACCATTGTCTTCACAAACGGATGTTTTGATATCATCCATGCCGGCCATGTACGATACCTTAATAAGGCTAAATCGCTCGGAGATGTACTGGTAATCGGGCTGAACAGCGATTCTTCCGTGAAAAAAATAAAGGGAGAGAAAAGGCCGATTGTGCCGCAAAAATAAGAAAAATAAAGGGGGAGAAAAGGCCGATTGTGCCGCAAAGAGAAAGGGCAGAGGTTCTATCAGGACTTGAGGCAGTTGATTATGTGGTTTTGTTTAACGAGCCGACGCCGATAAAACTTATAAAAACCGTTTTGCCGGATATCCTTGTAAAAGGCGCAGACTGGGCAAGCCATGAGATTGTCGGAGCCGATGCAGTAAAAGCGGCAGGAGGCAAGATTAAAAGGGTAAAGCTGGTGGAGGGAAGGTCAACGACAAATATAATAAAGAAAATTTTAGAGATTCACAAATAAAAATTCAAGCCTTATTTTGTTTTTGCGTGTTTCTTTGCTTTGTATTTAGGCAAATCAGGCGCAGCAGTTAGTATATCCTTTACCTTCACCATCCATATCTCATCTTTAAGATAAATCGGCAATTCCGCAGCGACATAATCAACCTTATTAGACTGGTCTTCAAAACCGAGCCTTGCCGATACAACTGCCTTGCCTGAAGAATATAATTTTACCTTTATGTCCTGAGCCTTT
>JACRNK010000053.1 GCA_016234985.1 Deltaproteobacteria bacterium | reverse complement strand
CCTTCGGCATATTTGTTTGTCATAATACTGCCGAGCGCCTCAAGCACAGCCTCGCTTACAAGATTTTCAGAGGCGATAAGCTCAAGTTTATACTCCTGCCTTTCTGTTTCAAGCCTTATTGCCTCAAAAATTTCCGGGTCATATTTTTTCAGTATGGACATTATCGTTTCATTCCTTTCTCAATCTCTTTTATCTTGTCAAGCCTCTTCTGGTGCCTGCCGCCTTCGAATTTTGCCTCAAGCCATGCCCTCACCATCTCCCTTGCAAGGCCTTTGCCAGCCACCCTTCCGCCGATTACAAGGATGTTTGCGTCATTGTGTTCCTTTGCCATCCTTGCAGAATATACATCGCTTACAAGCGCTGCCCTGACATTTGGAAATTTGTTTGCAACAATTGACATGCCGATGCCTGTTCCGCAGATGAGTATGCCCTTTTCAAGCTTTGCTTGAGACACTTTTTCGGAAAGGGGAACTCCATAATCGGGATAGTCAACCGATTCGTTGCCGTTTGTCCCCATGTCAAGGACATCAAATCCTTTTTCTTTTAAAAATATTTTTATGTCTTCTTTTAACTCTATGCCGCCGTGGTCGCTGGCAATGGCTATTTTTTGCATTCAATGCCCCTATCCTACAAACTTTTTAAATACCAGTGTCGCGTTTGTTCCGCCAAAACCAAAGGAATTTGACATCGCAACATTTATCTTCTTTTCCCTTGCCTTGTTAGGCACATAATCCAAATCACATTCCGGGTCAGGTGTTTCATAATTTATAGTAGGTGGCATTATATTGTGATAAGTGGAAAGAACCGTTATTACCGCTTCTATCCCGCCGGCAGCGCCAAGCAAATGCCCTGTCATGCTCTTTGTAGAACTCACTGCCAGTCTTTTTGCATGCTCCTTGAAAACTCTTTTTATCGCCATAGTTTCAGCCGCATCGCCTACAGGCGTTGATGTGCCATGCGCATTGATATAATCCACATCTTCAAAATTCACATTGGCCGATTTTAAAGCCACATTCATGCATCTCACCGCGCCTTCGCCTTCCGGCGCAGGATTTGTTATATGAAAGGCGTCAGCAGTCATTCCGTAACCGATAACCTCGGCATAAATTCTTGCCCCGCGTTTTTTAGCGGTCTCCATCTCTTCAAGAACCAATATCCCTGCCCCCTCGCCGAGAATAAAACCATCCCTGTTTTTATCAAAGGGGCGGCTGGCCTTTTCCGGCGCGTCGTTTCTTGTGGAAAGGGCTTTCATTGAGCTAAATCCGGCAACGCAGAGCGGCGTTATGACAGACTCTGTTCCGCCTGCAATCATTACATCCGCGTCTCCTCTTTCTATAATCTTGAAAGCGTCTCCTATTGAATTGTTGCCTGTGGCGCATGCGGTTACCGCGCTGCTGTTTGGGCCTTTTGCGCCAAGCTGTATAGATACTTGGCCGGACGCAAGATTTATGATGACCATTGGTATAAAAAACGGCGTTACCCTGCCAGGCCCTTTTTCCTTTAATACAGTGTGCCAGTGTTCGATTGCAGGAAGACCGCCGATGCCCGACCCTATGTAAACCCCGACCCTTTCGGCATTCTCTGATGTTACCTCCAACCCTGCGTCTTTTGCAGCCATGATGCTTGCCGCCATCGCATAATGGATAAAGGTGTCCATCTTTTTAATCTCTTTTTTTTCTATAAATTCTTCGGGATTAAAGTCAGGAACCTCGCCTGCTATCTGAACAGGATAGTTCGCGGCGTCAAACCTGGTAATCCGCCTGATGCCGGATTTGCCTTCAACAATCCCTCGCCAGTTTTTTTCTATGCCTGTCCCAAGCGGGCTGATAATCCCGGCTCCGGTGACAACAATGCGTCGTTTCATATTACCCTTCGTAAAAAAATCAGAGACCAGATTGATCTCCTCCGAGCCTCTGGTCTCCGGTTATTTTTTTAAAACTATTTTGCCGCCTTTTTGCTTATATAATCAACAGCATCCTTGACGGTCTTTATCTTTTCAGCATCCTCATCAGGTATCTCTATGTTGAATTCCTCTTCGAATGCCATAACCATCTCTACCGTATCAAGCGAGTCCGCTCCCAGGTCGTCAACAAAAGACGCCTCTGACTTTACCTCCTCCTCGGTTACACCCAACTGGTCAACGATAATTTTTTTTACCTTGCTTTCTACAACCATTTTAACACCTCCTGATTTTAAATTATTGACTAATGTTTATAGCATTCATTAAATCCGTTGTCAAAGGGTAATGAAACAGGCTATGGGCTATGGGAAAAACCTATTGCCTATTGCCTATCGCCTGTCTTTTTCTGCATCAGCATAAACGCCAGCACATCCTGATAGTCCTTGACAGTAAGCATCTCTATCATGTCTTCAGGCATGAGGCTTTTGTTTT
>JACRNK010000052.1 GCA_016234985.1 Deltaproteobacteria bacterium | reverse complement strand
TTATCTTTATTGCCTTATCAGCCTCGCCAATCAATATGGCAATAATCTGCGTTTCTGATTGCATGGTATTAAGGCCTGCATCTTTAAAACCCTCCCTGAAAATCCTAACACTATCTCATAAATCCTGCCTTATTTGCGGTTCATTTTCCACAATGTCAATCGCGGCGATGCTTGCCGCGCACACTGCCGGAGGCAGGCTTGTGGTATAAATAAAAGGACGCGATTTATTGATGAGATAGTCTATCAACTTTCTGCTTCCTGCAATGTATGCGCCAAAGCAGCCCAATGCCTTGCCCAAAGTCCCCATTTGGATAATTTCTGGATTTTCAACGCCGAGATGTTCCAAAGTCCCTTTGCCGTTTGCCCCCAAGACTCCGGTGGCATGGGCATCATCCGCCATGAGCATACAGCCGTATTTTTCCGAGAGTTCGGACAGTTCCTTGAGCGGCGCAACATCTCCGTCCATGCTGAAAACACCGTCGGTAATAATCAGTGATGTGTGCGGTGTGAGGTGTGAGGTGTGTTTTTTCAGAAGGCCTTCAAGCACATTCATATCTTTATGTGGATACCGTTTAACCTCTGCCCTGCTCAAGATGCAGCCGTCCACAATGGAGCCGTGATTGAGCTTGTCGGAAAAAACCACATCTCCCCTTCCAACAAGGGCTGAAATAATCCCAATATTTGCATGGTAGCCTGAGTTGAATACAAGCGCAGCCTCTGAGCCTTTGAATCTTGCAAGCCGCTCCTCCAATTCCATGTGCGGCTCCATATTTCCTGAAACAAGCCTTGAAGCGCCGGAACCAAAGCCATATTTTTCAATGGCCGAAATTGCTGCCTCTTTGACTTTTGGGTGATTGGCAAGTCCGAGATAGTTATTTGAGCAGAGGAGAATTGTTTCCTTGCCGTTTATTTTGACCCTCGGCTCTTGAGGACTGTCAATAAAGGGTAGTTGGCGGCATAGGCCGGATTTTTTAAGGCCGGTTAAATCTTCATCAATAAAATCAAAAATCCGTGACTTCATTTTCTTAGTTTCAACCCTAAATCCTTAACCATCCGTAAATCCTCTTCCGGCAGCCTTCCCAAGGTTGTGAGATAATTTCCAATCATCATGCCGTTTGCGCCTGCTGCAAATATCAGACACTGCATGTCTCTGAGATTAACCTGTCTTCCGCCGCAGATGACAATATCCTTTGCCGGAAGCATAAAACGAAAAAGCGCAATTATTTTAAGGCATTCTATCGGGGTTAGGTTAGTTGAATTTTCTAATGGTGTGCCGGGTCTTGGATTTAAAAAATTTATCGGTATGGAATCAACATCCAGCTCTCTAAGGGTTTGCGCCAGCTCTACCCTCTGCTCCTTTGATTCACCAAGGCCAAACACTCCGCCGCAACAAGTATAAAACCCAAGCTTCTTGGCTGTTCTTACGGTGTTGACATCTTCTTCATAATCATGGGTAGTGCAGATATTGGGGAAAAAGCTTCTGGCTGTTTCAAGATTATGGTGATAACTCTGAAGGCCTGCATTTTTTAGTTTCTGCAGGGTTTCAATATTCATAATGCCCAGCGATGCGCACCGTTCCACGGGCAGTTCGTTCTTCATCTCTTGCAATGCCTGCGCCAGGATATTCATATCAGTATCTTTGCTCACAGATGTGCCGCTCGTAACAATAGAAAACTCCCTTGCGCCATTTTTTGCAGAAGCCTTTGCGATCTCAACAATCTTTTGAGGCTCAACCATTGGGTAAGTTTGAACACCGGTGTTATAATGCGTTGATTGAGCGCCGAAAGAGCAGTCTTCCTTGCAATGCCCGCTTTTGGCATTTATGATGGAGCATAGGTTTACTTCATCGCCTTTAAAATGTTTGCGAATCTTTTCAGCAGAGGCAAGGATGTCAAAAAGATGTGCATCCGGCAGATTTATAAGCTCATGTCCTTCTTCATAGGAAAGACCTTCGCCTTTCAATGCCTTTCCTTCAAATTTCTGCAACATCGTTTTAGTCATGGCGAGTTTTAATACCATACAAGTAAAGGTATTGTCAACCCATATTGGCAGGGTGGGTTAACAATGCATTGGTTGACATTTTCCGGCTAATATCTTACGCTTTTGAACATGGAAATAAGAACAGACTTTCTTGTAATAGGAAGCGGGATAGCAGGCCTGAGTTTTGCCCTGAAGGCGGCAAAGCTCGGAACCGTTTCTTTAGTTACCAAGCGGGAAAAGCGGGAATCAGCCACCTTCTACGCTCAGGGAGGAATAGCCTCTGTTCTGAGCGCTGAAGATAGTTTTGAGGCCCATGTAAAAGATACTTTAGAAGCAGGCGCCGGCCTGTGCCATCCTGATATTGTTGAAATGGTGGTAAAAGATGGGCCAAACAGGATAAGAGAACTCATGGAGCTCGGCGCAAGTTTTACCAAAAGGACTGTAAACAACAACGAAGAATTAGACCTTGGCAAAGAAGGCGGCCACTCAAAACGACGAATAGTTCATGCGCAGGATATGACAGGACGCGAGATCGAAGAGGCGGTTTTGAAAGCTGTTGCAGCAGAAAAAAACATTACTGTCTATGAAAACCACATAGCCGTAGACCTTCTGACCCATTCCAAGTTTATAGAAAAAACAGACGAGGATATTTGCTGGGGCGCATATATCCTGGATAAGAAGACCGGCGGGGTTCATACATTTTTGGCCAATGCCACAATCCTTGCCACCGGCGGCGCAGGCAAGGTTTATCTGTTTACCAGCAACCCTGATATTGCCACAGGAGACGGCGTTGCAATAGCATACAGGGCCGGCGCGCATATAGCAAACATGGAGTTCATCCAATTCCACCCAACCTGCCTGTATCATTCAAAGGCCAAAAGTTTTCTCATCTCCGAGGCTGTCAGAGGCGAAGGCGGCATCTTAAGACTAAAAGACGGGACGCCATTTATGGCAAATTACCATCCCATGAAAGACCTTGCCCCGCGCGATATTGTTGCAAGGGCAATAGACTTTGAGCTTAAAAAAAGCGGCGCCGACTGCGTTTATTTAGACATAACGGATAAAGACCCTGCATTTATAAAAACACGATTCCCCAACATATATGAAAAGTGCCTTTCATTCGGCTTTGACATGACAAAAGAGCCTATCCCTGTGGTTCCTGCCGCGCATTATACTTGCGGAGGGGTATTGGCAAACGATTACGGCGAGAGCTCAATTAAAAGGCTCTTTGCCATCGGCGAGACAGCCTGCACAGGCCTGCATGGGGCTAACCGCCTGGCATCCAACTCACTCTTGGAAGCGCTTGTTTTTGCAAACAGGGCATGCCTCAAGGCAGCGGAGCTTGTTGCCAAAGACGCCGCAATCCCCCGAATACCGGCATGGCAGACAGGCGGAGCGGTCAACAGCGATGAGGCTGTTATCATCTCGCAAAACTGGGATGAGGTAAGGCGGTTCATGTGGAATTATGTGGGCATAGCCCGTTCAAATAAAAGATTAGACAGGGCGCACAGAAGGATAGAAAATCTCAGGGCCGAAATAAACGAATATTATTGGAATTTTACTGTAACAAGCGACCTTCTGGAACTCAGAAATATTGCCACAGTGGCAGAGCTTATTATAAGATGCGCTATGCTCAGAAAGGAAAGCAGGGGCCTCCATTATAATATAGACTACCCGGAAACAGACGACAAAAACTGGAAAAGGGACACAATTATATGAAGACATTTACCGAATATCTATATTTTGAGACAAAGAAAAAGCGGGAGTATGTCAATATCACGGATGAGGTGGAAGAAATAGTAAAAAAGAGCGGCATTGAAGACGGGATGGCGCTGGTATCTGCCATGCACATAACAGCAGGGATTTATGTGAACGATGCGGAATCAGGGCTTATTCAGGATATAGATGATTGGCTTCAG
>JACRNK010000051.1 GCA_016234985.1 Deltaproteobacteria bacterium | reverse complement strand
TGTTATGGACGGCTTCAGGGTTATGCCCATCGCAGAGGCGGCCAAGATTGGCGATGTATTCTGCACAGTCACAGGCAATCTAAACGTTATTAGCAAGGAACACTTCAAGGTAATGAAGGACGGCGCCATATTATCCAACTCAGGCCACTTCAATGTTGAACTTGATATAGAAGGACTCAAGTCTCTGAGCATCGGCAAAAGGATTGTCAGGGATTTTGTTGAAGAATATCTGATGAAAGACGGCAGGCGCATATGCCTGCTGGCGGACGGAAGGCTTGTAAATCTTGCATCAGCCGAAGGCCACCCTGCAAGCGTTATGGATATGAGTTTTGCAAACCAGGCGCTTTCAGCAGAGTATGTAATCAAGAACTATAAAAAGCTGGAAAAGAAGGTTTACAAAGTTCCGGCGGATATTGACAAAGAGATTGCAAGATTAAAGCTTATCTCAATGGGCGTAAAGATAGACACCCTGACAGCGGAGCAGAAAAAATATCTCGCTTCATGGGAGATGGGAACGTAAAAAGACAATTATGAATTAAAAATTAAGAATTAAAAATTCGTAATTCATCATTCATAATTCGTAATTATTTTCACCGGGCCGCTAGCTCAGTTGGCAGAGCAGCTGACTCTTAATCAGCGGGTCGGGGGTTCGACTCCCCCGCGGCCCACCATTTTAGATATTCTTACCGGAGGTAATATATGAAAATAGATTTGCAAATCACTGCCCGCAATTTTGAGATTACTGAGCTTATAAGAGAGCAGATTCGGGAAAAGGTGGAAAAATTAGACAGTTTTTATAGCGATATTATGCGCTGCCGGGTTGTTGTAGAGGTTCCGCATCGCCACAAACATAAAGGCATATTATACGATATTCATATCTATATGACAGTGCCTGGCGGAGAAATAGTAATAAAGCGCGAGCCCAATGAAGATATATATGTTGCAATAAGAGACGCCTTTGATGCGGCGCGCCGCCAATTAGAGGACTATTCCAGAAAACAGCGGGGCGATGTGAAGCAGCGCGAGGAAATCCCATACGCCAGGATAAGCGCCATGTTTTCGGATAAAGGCTATGGCTTCCTGACCACATCAGACGGGCGGGAAATATATTTTCATGAAAATAGCGTATTGAACAGCGACTTTAAGCGCCTGAAGGTTGGCACAGAAGTGCATTTTGCGGAAGAGCAGGGAGAAAAAGGGCCGCAGGCCAGCACAGTAAGGGTGGCAGGGAAGTAATAAATCTAAAGCGGAAAATGACAGGCCGCGAGCCTTGAGTCTGTTTTTTGTTCTAATAGGGGAACTTCCTTTTTGCATTTTTCCTGCGCGTAAATGCACCGTGTGTGAAATACGCACCCTAAAGGCGGATTGATAGGGCTCGGTATTTCGCCCTTGAGAATAATCCGCTTTTTCTTTTTTTGCGGGTCAGGCATAGGAACCGCTGACAGCAGGGCCTCTGTATATGGATGCACAGGATGGCTGTAAATATCTTTGGATGTTGCTATCTCCATAATCTTTCCAAGATACATGACCGCAACCCGGTCGCTGATATATTCCACAACTCTCAAATCGTGTGCAATAAAGAGATAGGTCAGGTCAAACTCCTTTTGCAAATCCCTGAACAGGTTTATTATCTGCGCCTGGATTGAAACATCCAGAGCGGATATGGGTTCATCGGCAATGATGAATTTCGGATTCATGGCAACAGCCCGCGCAATGCCGATTCTCTGTCTTTGCCCGCCGCTGAATTCGTGGGGATAGCGGTAGAGAGAATCTTTTGGAAGGCCGACAATATCAACGAGTTTTTTTACCCTTTCAGCTTTTTCTGCGCCGTTTGCTATATTGTGTATGCTTAATGCCTCTCCGATAATCTCACCCACCGGCATCCTCGGATTTAGCGACGCATAAGGGTCTTGAAAAATAATCTGCAATTCCCTTCTTACAGATTTAAGCTCTTTTGATTTTAAGCGGGTTATATCTTTGCCGTCAAAGATTATTTCTCCTGATGTCGGCTCAATAAGCCTTGCAACAACACGGCCCAAGGTAGATTTTCCGCATCCGCTCTCTCCCACAAGCCCGAATATCTCCCCTTTGTTTACGGAAAAACTCACGCCGTCAACGGCATGAACAACGCCATCGCTTTTTTTAAACATACCGCCACGGGCAGGAAAATGCTTTGTGATGCTATTTAGTGTAAGAATCGGCATAAAGTTTTTAGAACAAAAACTCCACCCCCTGCACCCCCGCCAGCGGGGGACAATGTGTTAGCATCCACGCTGGCAGGAGATACAGTCGTTTGGAGTAGGTTATTTGTTTGTCCCCAGCTGGAGGGGGCAGGGGGTGGATTGTTCTCGCCAGCGAATTTCACTTTTCTGTCCCCCGCTGGCGGGGGATTAAGGGGGTGGACTGCTCTATCTCCCGAACAAACAACAAAATCTTTTCCCTCACCCCTTCAATCTGTCTTAACACTTCTTCATCGGTAAACCGCAACACCTTAAATCCTACTGCTGTTAAATCTTTTCCCTTGTTTAAATCCTTTGCAACCGTTTCTTTCCGTTCATGCGTTACCCCATCCAATTCAATCACCAGTTTTAAATCCATGCACATAAAATCGGCGACGTAATTCAATACCGGTCTTTGCCTTCGGAATTGATACCCATTCATTTGCCTTGCCCTTAACACATATTTCCACAAACAAGCTTCAGCCTTTGTCATTTCTTTGCGCAATCTGTTTGCAAAATGTTGCAGCTTTTTGTTGTAACCGTAATTGTCGATCTTGTCAACTTTCAAATTCCACCCCCTGCACCCCCGCCAGCGGGGGACACAATCTCCATTACTTTGTAACACCCATGATAGTGTATCTGCCCCTGTTTGAGGGAGTAGTTTTTGTCTCTCTCTGGAGGTGGTAGGAGGAGGATTGTCCTCCACCGGCAGAGAGCAATCTCTTTTCTGTCCCCCGCTGGCGGGGGATTAAGGGGGTGGATTGTCCCTTGATAGATTGTATTCAATTGATTAGACATAACGCTGTAAATAAGGCGCAGGTGCAACCAGCCTCTGTAAAAAACCAGAGGCTTATTCCCCGTCGCCTTGTTTTTGTTGGAAGTCTTCATTTGATGTCGTTTCCCTTTTCTTTTTTATGGCCGCTATATATGTTATCATCATTGAAAATAGAAGAATGGCAAGAGCCCCGATTTCATAATCTATCTCATTGTGAAGTTTGATTTCCAAGCGTACGCGGATTAGGCCGCAAATTGCCACAAGTCCTGAAAACAATATTGGCGCTTGTATCTTCATTTTTAAATCACTATCAAAGAAACCAATGCCAAATAACGTTGCCCATCCAAATGAGAGGAACGAAATTATTAAATCTTGGTATCTCTCAGAGGGGATGCTGTAAAAAATAAATAGCATCGGTAATTTTATCCCTATTTGATGGGCAATGGTCACAGCAATAAAATAAACAGCGCAAATGAGAAGTAGCGCACGATAAATTTTTGTTGAATTTTTATTAATCATTTATTCTTCCAACATTCTTTTTTCTATCCACTTACACCTTTTAGCGAATTTCAGGTCAATTTGTGCGGAGATTCAACACAAATTAGATAGAGCAAACTACGCTTTATAACACGCCGCCCAGTGTCCCTTTTTAACCTCCACCAACTCCGGCTCATGCCCTGTGCAGCCTGAGTCTGCCTTCGGGCACCGGTCGTAAAAACTGCATCCGGCAGGGAGATTCAGAAGCCCCGGCACTGATCCTGTGATGGTTTTTAATGCCCCTCCGTCTTTTTCCATGGTTGGCAAAGAATTGAGAAGTCCGACCGTGTAAGGATGCATCGGTTCTGCAAATAAAGTCTTTGTATCAGTGTATTCCACAATCTTTCCCGCATACATCACCGCCACATTATCTACTGTCTCTGCAACAACGCCAAGGTCGTGGGTAATAAGAATCATTGCCATATCAAGCTGCTTTTGCAAGCCTTGTATCAATTCCAAAATCTGCGCCTGAATGGTAACATCCAGCGCAGTGGTAGGCTCATCGGCAATGAGCAGGCTTGGATTGCACGAAAGCGCCATAGCAATCATCGCCCGCTGCCTCATGCCGCCGCTCATCTGATGCGGATAGTCTTTGATTCTTTTTTCAGGGGAAGGGATGCCGACAAGTTTCAGCATCTCTATTGTTTTATCAATGACCGCTCTCTTATTCAGATTTTGATGGAGAGAAATGGTCTCTGAAATCTGATTGCCGATGGTAAGCACAGGATTTAAGGATGTCATGGGTTCCTGAAACACCATTGCAATCTCAGCGCCCCTTATCTTTCGTATCTCATCTTCAGAATACTTGAGAAGGTCTTTCTCTTTATAGAAAACCTCTCCTTTTACAATCTTTCCTGGAAAGGAGACAAGCCTCATAATAGAAAGCGCGGTAACGCTCTTCCCGCATCCGCTCTCGCCCACAAGACCGAGGGTCTTGCCTTTTTCAAGACTGAAACTCACCCCACGCACAGCCTTTACCTCGCCGGCATCGGTAAAGAAGGAGGTGCGGAGGTTGGTTATTTTGAGTAAGGGTTCCGGCATAGTAGTTATTGCACTGATGAGCCTATTTGAACAGTTTATTTATTACGCAACATTTCAACCAGCATCAGTTTCTTCTTATTCCTCTTTTTTAAGTCCAAGCCTATCCCACATCCATGACACGTCATAATAAGGTTCGCCTTCCCTTTTATTGTGTTCTTCCTTATTCTCAAAAGACTTTAAAAGCTCAACAACTTGTTTTCTTCCCTCCTCTGTCTTCACAGCCTGCAACGGAGTCTTGCTGTTAAGCGCCGGTATTTTCTCTTTCAGCCATTTCTCAGAATGTTTCTGCATGAACTGCGTATAGAGTTGCTGTTGTATCTCCATCGGGATTTCGTTTTCGGTCTTTCTTTCAGGTTTCTCCTTATAAGACTTCAATGCCTGCATCGGATCCTGAAATGAATCCGCCTTATGAATCAATGCATCCAAAGTATGTTTAAGAATAAGTTTTTTCCCCTTTTCAAGCCGCTCCTTTGAGTTACATTCAAGTATTAACGTATCTCCCTTTATTACAATATTGCCAAGAACTGTTGCATTGCCTTCTTTATCATATTCAGCAAGCCAGACAAAACCATCCTTATCCTGCTCAAAACCCTTGACCTTTTTTAGTCCATCAATAACATGTTGCATATCTTTAATCTCAAATACAGCTTTTGAGAGCAGAAACGACTCGCCGCTTGTTGTAGCAAGGTTAAGTGGCGGTGGATTCTGGATAATGTCATACCAATAAAAGTTGAACATTTCGCTGTTCTTTTTCAGGAACTCATCCAGTGCAGTGTTAGGGAAGTCAATTCGGTAATCTTCAAACTCTGCATGAATGTCTTCAAGTATCATTTCCTTTTGTTTTAAATGATAAGGATAGACAGAACCGCTCATGACATATGCGCCGTCAACATGCAGTAGCCGTGAGGCAAAGATGTCCCATTTTCTCACGCTTCTTGTCGCTGCCTTTTCCTTCACATCATATTCCCCGTCAAGCAAAAGGTCTTTAACAAGGAGTCCTTTCTCAGGGAATACATCCTGAACCTCATAAAGGCTGATGATGGAGTTTTTCATCATGGTGAGTATCCTATGCTCATCCGATGACAGTCTTCTCTTGTTTTCCATGTAGAGGTCAATCAGGGTTTTGTTATTTTTTTCATCAACTATGTAATCATAAATAACCCATTCCCAGAAGTTTATCTCTGCCAAAGAAAGGGTTTCTTCATTCAGATATTTCTCCGGCTCAAAATCGTCCCAAAAAATGAAATCTGCGTCATTCAGTCTGACCTGATAATTTTTCCTGAAAAACCTTAATATTTCCTGCACCAGCCCCGCCCTGACAGATTCTTCCCTTCCTGTTTCAACATAAGCCTCGATCAGACAACACTTCTTGTATTTCTTCCCGCTCCCGCAGGGGCAGGGGTCATTTCTTCCTGTTTTCATGATTGATTACCCGCCATTTTATAGAATACATCACCCTCCCTTGATCCTTCCTGCCAAGGGAGGAAAATTTACTGCTGAAATTCAATAACCTCTTTTTCAATGCTCGGATATATGCTGTCTATCTTATCCTGAATCTCCATTGTCTTTTTTATGGCAGTAACAATCTTGCAGTAATGTTTTATATCATCAAGAGACAGCGCCCTGTCTTTTCTATCCTTGAGCCATTTATCCAGAACCTGATAGCCGCCTATCCGGTATTCCCAGACCTCTGGCGATATGCCCTCAAAATACTGGTTGTTGTTTATGTATATCCGTAATTTGTCATTCCGAGCAGAGCGAGGAATCTCGTCTTTTAAGATTGCTTCGGCTTCGCCTCGCAATGACACTCTCAGCTTTTCAACTTTATCATTCCCCTTGCCCTGAAATTTTGCAACGGGAGCATCAAGTTCAGATGCCTTCAAGAGATGCAATTCAACAAGTTTTTCCCCATATCCTGCCATCTTAGTAAAGAGTTTATAATCCTTTGTAAAAGGAACCCGTGGAAAATCTATCTTCAAGAACTCAGCATACTTTGTGCGGTAGATGTTTGAGTAGAGAACAGCGTAAATGTAATAAAAGATTTGTTCAGGGGTTGGCGTCTTTTTAAATTCCTCTGTCAATCTTTCAAGCAATGCAGGAGAAAGATTTGGCTTCTTTGCCGTATATTCTGCCTCCGGTTCAAAGAGCATCATGGTGCTGCCAAAAGAGCGTTTTTTAGGTTTGTCTTTTTGCTGGTAAAGGTAGAGGGGGAAAAGGTAATTTATTTCGGTTGTTTTATTTGAAACAGCACAAGATTCGACAATCGTATTACAAATAAATGTATGATAAAAACCCGCGCTACTTTGCTGTCTGCATGTTAATAACCCCAAATTCTCCTTCATCATATGCTGCATAACTTCCTTGCGGGAACGTTCAATAACCGCATCATGATAAAAAACCCACTGCTCGTCAAATGGCCGATAGAGGATTTTTGTTATCGCCTTTTCCCAGTCGTCATCTTTTATAATGCTTTCTCTTACATCTTTTAGTTTCCAGTTTGATTTGTCTTTCAGACTATAAGTTTGTTGTATAATTTCATCCGGTATTTTTTTATCTCTAAACTGCGCTATTCTTCTCTTAAGCGCATTCTTATCAAAATCAATTACAAAATTATCTCTTGCCGTAACTATTCCGACGCTGTTTACCGGAAAGATGTCTGTTATCTTTGTGTATCCTTCATATTTATCTAACAGCTTTTCATCTCTTGGAATGAAAAGATAGAATTCGGATTTTGGATTGAGCCTCTTCCATTTTGTTGTGGTTAAGTCATGTTTATTGAGCCAATGGTATTTATCTTCCCTCAATCCCCACAATTCAGAATGCGAAACTTTCTTTTTGACGCCTTTCTTCTTTACAAATAAAGCAATGGCAACGCCCTGCTGAATATCAAAAACATTTTCATCTTTCGAGCCATCCGGACATTTTTCTTTTTTGAGGCTATTGCCGTGAAGGTCAAGGAGATATATCTCATCAAAACTCTGCATCAAAGACTGACGCATTCCTCTGAATGTCGGATTATCAAGATAGCTGTGGTTTGTTATAAAACCTAATACACCTTCGCCT
>JACRNK010000050.1 GCA_016234985.1 Deltaproteobacteria bacterium | reverse complement strand
GACTGCTTTTTATTATATGCCTTTAATGTCTCCGGGTTTACGGATTCAAAACCTATATAAACAGTGTGGCAGTTTGACCTCTTCATAAGGTCTAAAAGTTCCGGGTCTTTTGCAACATCAACCCTTACCTGGGCAGTCCATGAAGGAGTCAGGCCTTTTTCTATCATAAGCCTTAAAAGTTCTTTTGTCCTCTTTTTGTCGGCTGTAAAATTATCGTCATAGAAAAAGACCCAGTTGCCGCCGCTATCCTTGTGATGCTGCAATTCTTCGATCACACTTTCTTTGCTCCTGAATCTGTATTTTTGGCCGAACATGCCTGTCACGGAACAGAAACTGCAGTCAAACGGGCAACCCCTTGATGTCATGATGGGGGTTATGCTTAAATGTTTGCGCGCCTCTGTTTCAAGTCCTTTAACTATGGAGAAATCCGGGCACGGAAGTTTATCCAAATCCTTGCAATAGGAGGCTGTTTTGTTATGAATTATCTCGCCGTCCTTTTTATAGGAAAGCCCCGGTATTGCGTCAAACCCTGCGCCTGTCTCAATGGCCTTTATAAAATCAACAATAGTTTCGTCCGCCTCTCCGCGAAGCACATAATCGCATACTTCCAATGCCTCGTCAGGCAGATATGTAACATGAGGGCCGCCCATAAACACAGGTATGCCTGCCTTTTTTACAAGCCTTGCTATCTCATATGCCCTGGTAGAGGTTGAGGTGATTGTTGATATGCCCACAGCATCCGCCGTAAGCGCATCCTTCAGATCTAATTCTCCAATTGCCTCCACATAGCTCCTGACATCGTATCCTTTTTCTTTAAGCGCTGTTCCCAAAAGCACGGTTCCAAGCCTTGGCAAAGGCATTCTGCTGAATATATGAAAATCAGGCGGTTTCGGTTCTATGAATATTATCTTTTTCAACAAATCCTCCTATGGGCATATGCCCCATTACAAGCTAATTATTGTAATTGTTGCATACTATCCCACTTATCCCCATTCTGTCAAGGTTAAAAAAGCTAGGTTAAAAAAGCTATGGCTCAAAAATCTACAACCTATCTACAGTCAATGAACTACCCTGCGTCAAAACCGTAAGGGGGAATTACAAAAAAATAGAGTTTTGCAAGAGGCTCTACTAAATTAATTACAAGTTAAAACATTCACTCCGTTAGAAAGAAGCCCCGTCAATAAGGGCAGGGATGAAATCTTGCTATAGTTTGAAAGGGGGTTGAAGCCCCTTCCACGCTTTCTAACGGAGTGAATGTTTTAGTTGAACAAAACAGCTGCCATTGAACAAAGTGTTCCATATTTTATTGTCTTCATAAATTTATAGCTTATAAAAATCAAAGAATTACAACCTTTGACATAATGGCATAGGTATTGCTATTAACTCTATTAACCATAATCAGGGGGTGACGTAATATGAACACCTCACAAAAAAGAAGAATCCTTGTGGTTGACGACGAGTCAATTTTAAGGATGTTGCTGTCCGATGTGCTGTCTGAGGCCGGCTATGCAGTTGATACGGCTGAAAATGGGATACATGCGCTGGAGCAGCTTAAGAAAGCCGCCAAATATGACTTGATAATAACGGATATGAGTATGCCAGGAATGGACGGCATAAGCCTCTGCCGAAAAGCCCGGCAAGATTTTCCTGCGCTAAAGCATAAGTTTTTATTCCTTAGCGGCAATATGGGGGATGAGGCGCTATCGTTTTCCAGAGAAAACGGCAACAAATACATGACCAAACCATTCAAGACGTTGGATTTGTTGAAAGAGATAAACGCTATGTTGCAGGAAGAAGAAGTCGCTGCAACAGAAGATGTATTATGGAAAACAGGCACAGACAGAAGGGTAGAGGACAGATTCTCATGGTATATCGCAAAACGGCGTAAAGATAAGATATGTGGGCGAGCCTCTGGCTCCAGGAGATACGGTCAGCATCCATATAAAGAATTTAAATATGCAAAGGGCTGCAAAAATTATCTGGTCAAAGAGCGTAAATGAGCTGGATTCCCTGTCAGGCATGAGACTTATGGAGCCGATGAAGGTGCCGCCAGGCGTTAAAAGGGCAAGCCTTTAAATATATCTTGTAGAATCCATATAAAAATGTTAGATAAAGTAACAGTTGCCTGTTTATAGGGAGCAATTTTATGGCCTTAAAAGGCGCAATGAAACTTTATTTAACCTGCCCCATGTGCGACGCAGACATACCTGTTTCAGGTGATGAAAAGGTAGGCTCTGAAATCTATTGCCCCTATTGCCAAACCCCTTTAAAACTCAGGAAAACAAAGGATACGGAAGAGTTGTATCTGCAAGAAGATTTTTAGTAGGGGCGAACGGCCGTTCGCCCCTACCGTTCATCCCTTTACACATATCAGCGGCCGCACTTTGGCTACCTTTTTATTTACCCCTGCGCTGTGAACTATATTTACAACCCTGTCAACATCCTTGTATGCGCCAGGAGCCTCTTCTGCAACGCCTGACTTGCTCCTTGATTTTATCAATATGCCTTTTTGAGCCAGTTCATGGATGAGCTCTTCGCCGCGCCACTGTCTCTTCGCCTTTTCCCTTGACATCGCCCTGCCTGCGCCGTGAACCGCGCTGCCGAAACAATCTTCCATGCCCTTTTGCGTGCCGCATAAAATATAGGATGCCGTTCCCATTGTCCCGCCCACAAGAAGCGGCTGGCCGACCTCTCTGTATGCCGCAGGCATCTCCTCCCTTCCAGGACCGAACGCCCTTGTTGCTCCCTTTCTATGCACAAGGAGTTTCTTTTTATTCCCATCAACTTCATGAGTTTCAATCTTTACCGTATTATGCCCCACATCATACAGCAGTTTTATGTCCCGCATATCTATTCCAAACACATACTGAACCGCCTTGCGCGTGAGGTGGGCGATTGCCTGCCGGTTGGCGAATGCGCCGTTTATGCCGCAGTTTACTGCGGTAAAATATCTCTGGCCTTCAGGACTTTTGAACGGCGCGCACACAAGCTCTCTTTCCCTTATCGGGATATTATATTTTCTGCTCGCCTCTGAAAGCGTTTGCAGATAATCCGTGCCGATCTGGTGTCCCAATGCGCGGCTTCCGCAGTGGATTGCGATAAGTATCTGATTTTTTCGGATGCCGTATGCATCTGCTGCCTTGAGGTCATAAACCTCCTCCACCCACTGAACCTCCAGATAATGATTGCCTGAGCCGAGGGTGCCGACCTGCTTGAACTGCCGCTCCTTTGCCTTTTTGCTTACATTATTCGGGTCGGCATTGCCGACCTTGCCGTTCTCTTCAATATATTCCAAATCCTCAGGAAAGCCATATCCCTTTTTTACCGCAAATTCCGCGCCTTTTACCAAGACCTCATCTATCTCATTCGCAGTCAGCCGGATATCTCCTGTAGAACCGAGACCTGCCGGCACATCTCTGAAAAGCTGGTTTGCAAGCTGCTCCTTCTTCGCCTCCACATCCTCCTTGTCAAGAGGCGTTTTCAAAACACGCACGCCGCAGTTTATGTCAAACCCGACACCGGCAACGCTTATCACACCTTCGTCAAGGTCAAATGCGCCCACGCCGCCGATGGCAAATCCGTAGCCCGGATGAATATCTGCCATTGCAATGGACGCTTTCTGGATTCCGGGGAGCATGGCAACATTCAAGACCTGCACAATTGCAGGCGTGAATCCGCCTCCCTTTTTTTCCTCAACATCCTTCAGAAGGCTCTGGATTGTCTCTTCATCTCCGTAAATCATTCCCGGGACAAGCATATCCCCTTTTTTTGGTATCTCCCAGAGATATGGGGTGATTTTTTTGATTTCAACTGATAAAGGTTTTTCAGACATAGTTGCCTCTCTAAAAACAGAATTAAGGAGTCAGAATCCAGA
>JACRNK010000151.1 GCA_016234985.1 Deltaproteobacteria bacterium | reverse complement strand
TCGGAGGTTACAATGTCAACACAAGCAGTTGCAAGAACAGTTCCGTATAAAGAAAAGGCGCCGTTTGATTACAGTTCATATATAAGAAAAGGAAAACTTCCGCATATCTGGTGTCCGGGTTGCGGGCACGGCATAGTGCTGAAAAGCCTGCTCAGGGCCATAGATGCAACCGGCATGTCGAAGGATGACATTGCGTTGGTTTCAGGCATAGGCTGCTCCAGCAGAACGCCTGGTTATGTT
This sequence comes from Deltaproteobacteria bacterium, assembly GCA_016234985.1. Taxonomy (GTDB): domain Bacteria; phylum Desulfobacterota; class GWC2-55-46; order UBA9637; family UBA9637; genus JACRNJ01. The sequence continues at coordinate 3,764 of JACRNK010000151.1, read as the reverse complement.
GATTTCAACACCCTGCATACTCTGCACGGAAGGGCGCTTGCATACGCCACAGGTCTTAAACTTGCAAAACCGAAATTGAAGGTAATCGTAATCACAGGCGACGGAGACGCCCTTGCCATAGGCGGAAACCATTTTATACATACATGCCGAAGGAATATGGATATGACCGTTCTGGTTTACAACAACTATATCTACGGCATGACAAGCGGGCAGTCTTCACCTACAACGCCGCAGGGTATGATTGCGACTACGGCGCGATACGGGAGCATAGAGCCGACCTTTGACACTTGCAATCTGGCAAAGGCCTCAGGCGCTACATTTGTGGCAAGGGGGACAGCTTATCACTGCCAGGAGCTTGAGAAGACCATCTATGATGCCATTACGCACAAAGGCACGTCAGTAGTGGATATTCTGGATTCCTGCCCCACATATTATGGAAGGTTTAACAAAGTGAAAGGTAACTCTGAGTTGATGGTAGTGGCTGAAAAGGAAGGGACTGTTTCTTTGGCGCAGGCAGAGAAGATGACTCCTGAGCAGATGCAGGGAAAACTTGCAAGGGGAGTTTTGCACAAGACAGAGAGGCCTGAATATTGCGAGGAATACGAGAAGTTGATGGCAAAGGCGCAGGGGAGGTAAGTTAATAGCTCATGGCTGATAGCTGATAGTTTTTACTATGAGCAATGAGCAATGAGCTAAACTGGAGGTTCAAATGTCACGAAGATATGAAATGAGGTTTTCCGGCTCAGGCGGCCAGGGCATGATACTGGCTGGCATCATAATGGCAGAGGCTGCGTCAATATACGGCGGGAAAAATGCCGCCCAGAGCCAGTCATACGGCCCAGAGTCAAGGGGCGGCGCATCCAAGAGCGAGGTTATAATAAGCGAAGAAGAGGTGGATTATCCAAAGGCGACAAGCATTGACGCCATGCTGGCCATGACCCAAGAAGCATGTAATAAATACTGCAAAGATATAAAACAAGGCGGCATACTGCTTGTGGATTCAGATGAAGTCAAGGATGTGCCTTCCGGTAATTTTAAAGTCTGTTCATTTCCCATAACATCCATTGCAAGAGACGAGCTTGGCAAGACCATAGTAGCCAACATCATTGCCCTCGGCATGATAACAGAGCTTACAAAGATTGTTCCCCATGAGGCGATTGAAAAGGCGGTGCTTGCAAGGGTTCCTGCCGCATTTCTTGATTTGAATAAAAAGGCCCTCCAGATTGGTTTTGAAAAGGCAAAGGCATTTAAGTAATGCCTTTGCCCAACCGAATGCTTTATCCCCGTATCACCCCCTATTCAGCGTAAAATTAAAAACCCCCTGACGCATTAACATGTAGCGAGACTGACAATATGCTGTCAGTATGCTATGGTATTATCTGAACTAATGCAAATGCATCAGGAGGAAAAACATGGCAGTGAAAACGAAGCAATTTACAGGAAAGAGGAGAGACAAGCCCGCAGGCATATCAGAGAAGGTGATAAATATCCTCAAAATCCTGAACCTGATAGAGCAGGGCAAATATCCGTCCGTCAGAAGGCTTGCCCAAGAGTGCGAGGTTACTGAAAGGTCTGTCCACAGGTATCTGAGGATTACGGACGCAGTCGTTCCTGTCACATACGACAGGGTCAAAGGCGGATACGCATTTTCCCATAAGGGCATACAAAAGATTGTGCCTTTTAAAAAAGAGGAGATTGCCATCCTTGCCGCAATCTCTGAAATGGTCTCAAAGATAGGCGAGCCGGTGAAGGGATATTTTCAGGGGATACGGGACAAGATATTTGCCTGCGCCAATCCGCAGATAAGGGATGGCAGCAATATCCCCATCCGCCTTTTATCTTCACCCGGCGCAGCCCATGCAGAGTGGAAGTGGTTTGATACGGTCATGGAGGCCTTGCAGGACGCGAGGCAAATCCGCATCAATTACAGGGCTGTAAATGCCGATAAACTTACAGAGCGCGTGATAGAGCCTTATGGATTGGTCTTCCACGACGGGATATGGTTTGTTTACGCATTCTGCCTCTTGAGAAAAGCATTCAGATGGTTTGCATTGGACAGGATAGAAAATGCGGAAATCATGGCCCGCGCATTTACAAGGCAGGAAGGGTTCAATCTTGAAGAGCGGTTAAAAGGCGCATGGGGAATATGGGAGGGCGGCGGCGAAACGGACATTGTTGTCAGGTTTTCGCCGGATATAGCAGAGGTAATAAGGCGCAAGCCGTTCTGGCATTCATCGGAAAAGAGAAAAGAGCTTCCTGATGGCGGGATTGAGCTTGCCTTTAAACTATCCGCCGCCGAAGAGTTGAAGTGGTGGCTTCTTTCATGGATGCCTTATGTCAGGGTGGTAAAACCGGCTTCATTGAGGGAGGAGATTAAAAATATCCTTGTAAAAGGTTTGGCAAATCAGGACTGACAACACGCTGTCAGCGGCTGACAGGTAGAATGGACTCAAGATATTTAAAAAACAGGAGGCTTTGCCATGAAGAAAACAACAATTAGATTCACCATGCTCATTTTTCTGCTGTCCGTTTTATTTCCACATTTTTCATACGCGAAAGTTGATATATTGGAGGTAAAGGCCGCAATAGATGCCAACAATGTGAAACGGGTCAGAGATTTGATAGATATAGGCGCGGATATAAACGGCACATTCACGGAGGCTTCCTATTTTCAGTGCATGCGCTCATTTACCCTCTTCACCTATTCTGCGAGCATAGGCCGCACAGAGATTGTAAGGTTTTTATTGGATAAAGGCGTTGATATAAACTCCACCTCCGACTCCCGAAGCACCGCCCTGCTTTATGCCGCATGGTTTGGCCATACAAAAACGGCAAAGCTGCTCATAGACAGAGGAGCGGGTGTAAATATAAAAAACGAGGACGGCAATGCTCCATTAATAATAGCTGCAGCCTATGGTCATCTTGATATTATCAAATTGCTGATACAGGCAGGGGCTGATGTATATGCGGCGGATTCGAACGGCTGGACAGCCTTAGCCTATGCGCAGGAGAGAGGCTATGTTGAGATTTATAAATTCTTAAAACAAGCGGAAAAAAAGGCAGAAGAACGGCTCAACAAGGCAAAGGAATTGTCTGAAAAGGGAGAGCAGCATTATTTAAAAAAAGAGTATGATAAGGCCATAGAACTCAACACCTCTGCCATTAAAGCATATCCTGCCTTTGTTCTCCCCTATTTTCGCAGGGGGATGGTGTATCTTGATACAAAGCAATATGAAAAGGCAATTAAAGACTACTCAGAGGTAATTAAATTGGCGCCGGGGTTTGCTCCTGCTTATATTTCCCGTGGAAGGGTTTATATGTCAATGGAAAAATATGATGAGGCGATTGCGGATTATAATACAGGGATTGATAAAGACCCTGAATATGCCGATGCCTATCTGTATCGCGGCCAGGCCTATATAACGAAGGGAGAATTTGATAAGGCGGTTGAAGATTTGATTAAGACGTGTGATTTGGGAGACAAGGGGGCGTGTGAAATAGTGCAGAATATGAAAGACAAAGACAAGGAAGACAAAAAAGCCGATGGCGATTGATATGCCAGCCGAACTTGTAAAAAACTTGAATAATAAAGGGGTTGTGCTATCATACGGAAAGGTGATACGGATGCCGGTATACACGCCAAAACATACATTGACCATCAAGTGCAAAAAATGCGGCTGGGCAAAAGATTATAAAAGAGGGGGATATGGAGATGTTGTGGATTCTTAGAAAAAAAAAAAAAAATTCGTGAGAGATATTAAATC
>JACRNK010000046.1 GCA_016234985.1 Deltaproteobacteria bacterium | reverse complement strand
ATTATAATAAATCGTTTTAGTTTGTTTGCAGGCTTTAATTTTTTCATCTGAAGATAGTTCCTCATAACGCCCCCTAACCCCCTCTTATCTTAAGAGGGGGGACTTTAAACCTCCCCTCTTGGGGCAAGAGGGGATTGAGGGGAGTTAGCCCAGTAAGTTTTCACCCCCCCATTGTGAGCCAAAGGCTCATGGATGTTTCATAATAAAAACAATAATAACAAAAAAGATAAGATAAGGCAAGAATGGCAAGATTTTACTGTGATAAATTATGAACTACCCCACATACCCAAGTGGGTAGTTGACAGACATTGAATTTCAAGCTAATAATTAAAACTATTTTGTGGATACAAGGGCTTTGTCTCTTGCAGACTGAAATATGATATGGTAAAGGAATATATTAACGGTCTTATAATAGTATTTATATGGACTGGTTACAGGTCGCTCCTACGGAGCTATTTTCTCCATGCTGAATTTCTTATCTACAAACAGGTCGCCTCTACGAGGCGGCTGCGATTTTAGCCCCGTTAGGGGCGGTCTGTTTGTAGAACGAATTTACAAAAACATATTTAGCTCCGTAGGAGCGGCCTGATATCTTATCTATGCAGACAATATGTTGTTACTATTGTGAGACCCTTAATAACATGCGGCAGAGGTTAATGTTATGTCTATTGTAAAAACGAGGATAAAACCGGAAAACATGTCCCCGAAGGTTTTAATCGGGGATGAATCAACACTCTTGTCTATTGTAGAGAGGGATATCTTAAAGTGGGTGGGGGAAGGCAAGACCAACAAAGATATAGGGCATATAATAGGAAAATCCAATGAGACGGTAAAATTCCATCTTAAAAGTATTATGAAAAAACTGAATGTGGTCAGCAGAACTCAGGCAGTCAGCAAGGCAATAGGCCAGGGCTTCCTTTCTCCTCACAATGGGCATAACCGCAAAGATACGCAGCCAAAATTAAAAATTTGCATTATCGGTCTGGGCAAGGGCGGGACAGCCATACTTGACATATTCAAGGAAGATCCTTCCATAGAGGTTGTAGCTGTGGCTGATGCAAGCCCCATGGCCAGAGGCGTAGAACTTGCCAGAAAACTTGGCATCCCAACGGCAACCGACTATAGAGATATTATCAAGAAAAGAGTGGATATAATTATAAATGTGACAGGTTCAGGCGAAGTGAGAGATGAAATTAAAAAACTGAAACATCCGGATGCTGAACTTATGGAAGGCCTCTCTGCAAGACTTTTATGGCATTTGGTAGAGGAGAAGAGAAGAAGGATAAAGGAGAGGGAAAGGGTTTTAAAGGACCACGAAGCGCTCTACCATCTCGGGCTTGTTATAGAAAATATAGATAGCATGAAGGATGCGGCTTCGGCGATACTTGATTATGCGACAAAACTTACCTCCACGCCAGCCGGTTCGCTGGGACTCTTTGATGAGAGCAGCGGAGAAATGCTTCTCGTGGCGTCAAAAGGTTTTAGTGCCGGTTTTAAGAAGGTGGACAGATGGGAGATGAGAAAGGGCGGTTTGACCAGCTATATCCTCAATCAGAAGGGGCCGCTCGTCCTACCTGATGTCCGGGATTATCCGAACCCGAACCTGCTCCTTGTGAGAGAAGGCGTGGTATCCCTGCTCGGTGTGCCGCTTACCATAGAAGGAAGGATTGTAGGAGTCTTATATGTAAATGATTTCAAGAAAAGGGATTTCAGGGCTGAGGATATTTCGCTTTTCTCGCTTCTTAGCGTATATGCCGCCCTCACCATAGAGAGAGTGAGGTCTATTGAAGATATGCGGCAATTAAGCATAACAGACGGACTCACAGGCCTCTATAATCATCGTTACCTTATGGAACAGATGCATAAGGAGGTTGAAAGGGCAGGAAGGCACGACCACCCCCTTTCAATAATAATGCTGGATATAGACCGCTTCAAAGACTATAACGATGAATTCGGCCATCTTGAAGGGAATAAGGCTCTTAAAGGCATAGCAAGGATTTTGAAGCGGGCGGCCAGAACTACCGATACTGTCGGGCGTTTTGGCGGAGAGGAATTTTGCATCATTGTGCCTGAGATAAAAAAAGACGGGGCGCTGGCCTTTGCAAAGAGATTATTGAAAGAGATTGCCGGAACCCCTTTTCCCAACAGAAAGATTACATTGAGCGGCGGAGTCGCCGCCTTTCCAAGAGACGGCAAAACCCCGATTGATCTGATAAAAAAGGCTGATAAGTTTTTGTATAAGGCCAAGAGACAAGGCAGAAACCGGATATGCTCTTAATTGGAGCATTGTCTGTTTACCCCAACACCAAAAGGCTAAGATGATAAAAGCCTTTAACCTTTTTTCATGCCGTCTGTAAAGACTAACAACCAGAGATTAAACCAATCCCTTGAACAAATCGTGAAACAGAGGTTTGTTCACAGCCTTTCTGATATTGTCTACGACAATGTCTCAATGCTCTGGCATATAGATAAAGAGTCTGAAAGGCTCATGGCGCAGGCAGCCTCAAGGGTTGTTGCAGGCATTTTTTGTCTGAAATATCTTTCACATATCAATTCACTGGTAAAGAAAAAGGCTGGGATAAAGGATGATGTTACGGCATTGGACTTATCAGATGAAGGATTTATAGCCGGGATAAAGTCAACTCTTTCCAACAATAAGGATGCATCCGGCCTTTTTAAGAAGGCAGCCCGCCAGATGAACAAGTTTCTTGACTCAACAGATATAAAAACGTTGGAGGACTTGACAAAGATGGCGCATACCGGCGATTATCTTCTGTCTTCTCTTGAAGACATGAAGGATTCAGGCAGCGATGAATATAACCTATGGCTGTCTTCAATGCCGTATTATTATGAAAAGGATTTAA
>JACRNK010000045.1 GCA_016234985.1 Deltaproteobacteria bacterium | reverse complement strand
TTAACCCCATTGGTTATGCCGGCAACAATCTCTTTAATATATGCGCTGTCAGAAAGCCTTGCCTCTTCCTTTGAATTGCTTATGAAAGATACCTCAACCAGTATGCTCGGCATATGTGTGCCGACAAGCACATAAAATGGCGCGCTTTTAACGCCGTTGCCTTTTACATCGTCATATTTTATCCTCAGGTTGGAAACCAGAGACTCCTGAACAACCGCTGCGAGCCTGCTGGATTCATTGGTCTTGGATGTCTTGATAAGGTCATTCAAGATATATTGCAGGTCGCTCATCTTCTTGCTTGAAACGGCATTTTCCCTCGCAGCAAGCCTAATGGCAACTGCATCATTGGTAAGGTTAAGGAAATATGTCTCTACGCCGCTGGCGCGCCTGTTAAAACTTGCGTTGGCATGCACAGATATGAATATGTCAGCCTCTTTTGTGTTGGCAATGGCAGTCCTCTCCTCTAAAGGGATAAAGGTATCATCATCCCTTGTCATAACTATCTCCGCTCCCGTTTCCTTCGCAAGGGTCTCTTTTAAGCCCTTTACTATCCTCAACACCACATCCTTTTCCTTTAAGCCATTCTTTCCAACGGCTCCCGAATCCTTTCCGCCATGCCCTGCGTCAACCACTATGCGCTTTATTTTCAGCCCTAATTGCTGCGCCAGTGAAGGTTTAGCAGGTCCAGGTGGAACAGCTTTTACAGGCTCTGTTGGCGGCAATTTCCCGGCCTGTTTTTTCCCTGTCACATCCACAATGAGCCTGAACGGCTCATCAAAATAGAAAACCTTGTAATCCTCTATGGATTCAATATCAAGGACAACCCTGACCGTCCCCTTGTTATACTGGCCTGCCCGCGCCATCTTCAAGAGTCCGTCATTGATTGGAATCGGCTGTTTGAGAGACGAACTTATGCTTGCATTTTTTATATCCACATAAAGCCGCCTCGGTTTTTGTATCTTCGGGTCTGCTTTTAAAAGACGATGGGTAAAGGCGGTCTGTCCGCTGAGGTAAATAATAACCCTTGTATAGTTTGGATTGGAGACATGCTTGATTTCCGTCACCTTGACCGCTGCCTTGCCTGGCGCAGTCTTGGCATGGCCGGCTTTCGCGGCATGGCTGTCATTGCCTAAAATAAAAATAAACAGCAATATACCTATGCCGAGAAAAATATTTTTAGTTGTCTTTTTCATTCCTCTGCCATCTCCTTCAACTGACTCAGTTTCACCAATGCCTCTACCGGCGTGAGGCTGTTTACATCTATCTTGCGCAGCTCCTCTTTCAGCAAATCCTTTTCGCCGAAAAGATTCATCTGAGGGATTGTCTGTTCCATGTTTTTTGACGAAGCCAGCCTCGGCATGCCTGCCTCGTTAAGCTCGCCTTTTTCAAGATTATGCAAAATCTCCTTTGCCCTTCGGATAACAGGCTCCGGCATGCCCGCAAGCCGTGCCACCTGAATGCCATAGCTGCGGCTGCTTCCGCCGGAAACTACCTTTCGCAGAAATATAACCTTGTCGTTCCACTCCTTGACCGCCATGCTGTAATTTTTAACTCTCTCTTTTGTTAAAGACAGTTCCGTCAATTCGTGATAATGCGTCGCAAAAAGGGTTTTTGCCCTGACCTGCGGATGCTCATGTATATACTCTGCAACAGCCCATGCTATGCTCAAACCGTCGTATGTGGATGTGCCTCTGCCTATCTCGTCAAGGATGACAAGGCTTTTTTCACTGGCATTGTTCAAAATGCTCGCAGTCTCATTCATCTCCACCATGAATGTGGAGTGTCCCCGCGCAATATCGTCCGATGCGCCTATCCGCGTGAACACCCTGTCCACAACGCCGATTGCCGCTTCGCTTGCAGGCACAAAGCATCCCATCTGCGCCATAATCACGATAAGCGCAACCTGTCTGATATAAGTGGATTTGCCGGCCATGTTAGGGCCTGTGAGGATGATTATTTGATTATCTGTCCCGTCCAAAAGCGTGTCGTTTGATACAAATCTCTCTTCCTTGTTTGCCTCTATCACAGGATGCCTCCCCTCAACGATGTTTATCGCATCGCCCTCGTTCACTTTTGGCCGCACATAGTTCATCTCATCCGACAGTTCCGCAAAGGCAGAGAGCGCATCAAGCCCTGCCAGAAGGTTGGCAGTCTCCTGAATCCTGTCCCGGTAATCCGCTATCCTCTGCCTTATATCCTGAAAAAGCCTCTGCTCTAATGATATTATCCTCTCCTCTGCGCCGAGAACCTTTGCCTCATAATCCTTGAGTTCGGATGTTATAAACCTTTCAGCATTTACCAGAGTCTGCTTTCTGATGTAATCCTGCGGCGCTTGTTCAAGATTTGCCTTGGTAATTTCTATGTAATAACCGAAGACCTTGTTGTATCTGACTTTGAGAGAACTTATGCCTGTCCTCTTTTTTTCCTCTGCCTCAAACCTCGCAATCCAGTCTCTGCCATCCCGCGTGATATTTCTAAGTTCATCCAGTTCCGCATGAAAACCATCTCTTATGAAGCCACCTTCCCGGATTATCAGCGGCGGCAAATCTACAATTGCGGCCTCAATCAAATCAGACGCCTCTTTCACCTCGTCCAATCCGTGATATATGCCCTTCAAAAGCGCGCACTGAAAAGATTTGAGCAGGTTCTTGATTTTGGGTATGGACTTCAAAGAATCTTTAAGGCTCGTCAAATC
>JACRNK010000044.1 GCA_016234985.1 Deltaproteobacteria bacterium | reverse complement strand
GCCTCAAGATAAAACAGGCAATGACCATGAGAACCGCAGTAATCCTTGCAGGGATGAAATTGGCAACATCATCCATTCTGGCGGAAAACCAGCCGAAGTTTTTATATCTTTCGTTTTTATATCCAACCATTGAGTCTAATGTATTGACAGCCTTGTATGCAAGCGCCAGCGCAGGCCCGCCTATGGCAAGATAAAAAAGCGGCGCAACAATACCATCGGATGTGTTTTCCGCAACGGTCTCAACAACAGCGCGATAAATTTCCTCTTCTGATAGATTTCGCGTATCGCGTCCGACAATGTTTGCAAGCCTGTTTCTGGCCTCATCAATGGATATGTTTTTCATTGCATGGGTTACAGACCATGCCTCCTGATGCAGGGATTTTATGGAAAGGGTGGTGTAGGCGAGGAAGATGGATAACAGGCTATGGGCTATAGGCGATAGGCGATAGGTAAAATATAAAATAAATTGCGTAAAAGCATAAGTTGTTCCTACTGCCAAAATAAAAAGAAAAACCCCGCCTAGCTTTTCAACTGCTGGAGCTTTAGCAAACAATCGTATTTTGCTTTCAAAGAATGTAATTGATGCACCAATCCATCTTACAGGGTGCGGAAGCCATCTTGGGTCGCCAAGCATCAAATCAAGGAGATAGGCAAAAAAGATTATGAATGACAGGGAATGAATTGGGAGCGGACTAACGGATAGCATGTGTTTTATTTAAGCTCCGCCACCAAACCGCTTCCGCCTGCTATCGGGGCTTCAAGCGTAACCTCTGCGCTGCCGTCATCTTTATATTCTTCTTTGACAACCATTGCGCCTTTGACAAAGCCTTCAATGCTGGTTATTTCTATGTGCTTTTCGTCAAGATATTCCTTCATGCCCCGGTCAGGAGGAGTTTTCATCTTTAGTATCGTTGCCAGCAGATTCTTCTGCGCCTCCACAGTTGCCGCGCGCATGGCAAGGATTTTTGCCTGTGCCGGATTTGTTATATGCTTTGGCGGCAGGCCACGCCCCACAGCAGTTATTAGCCCCTTCTGCCAGTCAACGCCTTCTACTGCTGATACGACAAGCACACCCTTGTATGCCTCTGCAAACTCCACAGGCGCGGGTTCAACAGATGCGGTTGTCTCTCCCTTTTTTTCGCTGACTGATGCCGCAGATTTATCTTCTTTCTTATTGCAGGCATACAGCGCAAAGACTGTCAGTATAATTGCCAAAACCCTTAACCCATGAACTCTCAAACTCATAACTATCCCTCCTCTCTGACCCTTCTCAATGTTTTCTTTCTTGCTATATTTTTCTTTTGCTCAAGCCGTTTTAGCTTTTGAGACTGCGAGAGTTTGGTTGGGATGCGTTTTTTAGGCTTATAATACAACTTTGCGATAGCCCTCTCAAGCCTCTCCATCGCTATTTCCCTGTTAAGATGCTGGGAACGTCTCTCTGATGCCTGCGCAATAATTCCCGTTGGGATATGCCTTATGCGGACGGCAGTGGCGGTTTTATTCTTATGCTGGCCGCCGGGGCCTGAACTCCGATAGAATTCTATCTCAATGTCGGATTTTTTTATATTGATAGAAGATTGTGTAGGCATGCTCTACCCCGCCCCTACTTCTTCAAAAGCCTCTCTATGAGCTTATATCCTTGCTCTACAAACAGGCCGCTTGCCTTTGCCTCTGCCTCTGTAAATGCCTTGCCGTGACTATCATTGCAAGGATACATCACAAACGGCACAGGGTCTCTTGTATGCGTTTTCTTTGCAATAGGCGTAGGATGGTCAGGAAGCACAAGCATCCTGTAATCCTTGAATTGAGATAAGCCATCAAGCGCCCTGCCGACAACCTCTTTGTCAAAATCCTCAATGGCCTTTATCTTGCCTTTTAAATCGCCATTGTGCCCTGCCTCATCCGGCGCCTCAACATGAACGCACACAAAATCCCGCGTCTCCATTTCCTTTAATGCATATTCGGCCTTGCCGCGATAGTTAGTGTCAAGATAACCTGTTGCGCCTGGAACATTGACCACTTTTAAACCGGCATATATGCCGAGACCTTTGAGCAAGTCAACTGCCGATATAATGGAACCTTCAATGCCAAATCTTTGTTTCAGCGTCGGCAATTTCGGCGCCCTCCCCTGCCCCCAGAGCCAGATTGAGTTTGCAGGCTTATGCCCGTTTTCTTGTCTTTTAATATTTACCGGATGCCCTTTGAGAAACATCTGCGAGGCATTCATCATTTGTATGAACTTATCGGAGCCTTTGCCTTTGGGAAGATAATCCTTTATCTCTTTGCCTGTTATGTCGTGAGGAGGCGTTGTTTCAAGGTTGTCCGGACCGCCGCTCCATACCATAAGATGCCGATAGCTCACACCCGGATAAAATCTGAATCCGTTTCCGCCCAGTTCCTTATCCACATCACGAATAATCTCTTTTGCCTCATCAGTCGTTATATGGTCTGCGCTGAAATCATCCATATAAACCTTGCCGTCCTTCTGTCCCAGTGTAACCAGATTGCACCGGACCGCAAGGTCATCAGGCGCCAATTTAACGCCTATGCTTGCAGCCTCCAGCGGAGACCTGCCTGTATAATATTTTGCAGGGTCGTAACCCAATACGCTCAAGATAGCCACATCGCTTCCGGGCGGATATTCGTCAGGCACGTTCTTTACAAGGCCGATGGAGCCCTTTTGAGCAAGCATATCCATATTTGGCGTCTTAGCCGCTTGCAAAGGAGTCCTGCCGCCTAACTCTTTAATGGGATCATCAGACATCCCATCGCCTATGAGGATGATATATTTCATGTTAACAATTGAAAAAAATTATTTTACCGCTAAAAAAAACTATTTACAAGCACATAAATAATAAATATAGGAACGCTAATCTATAATCGCTTACAAAATGCTTTCTAATGATATTGCGCCATGACAGATTGCAACAATTTCAACAAAATCGCCCTTCAAACGATATACAATCCTATAATTTTCATAAATCTTTTCCCTTAAGTTTTCGTCATTATATTCAGGAACTATCCGACCGGATTTGGGGAATTGAGGAATGGCTTTAATTATGGCAGTAACTTTCTTTGCAAAAAGGAGGGCGTAGTACTCAGAATCTTTGGCGATGTAATCACAAATGTCTTCGAGATTGGAAGCAGCCCGTGGAGACCATTTTATCTTGAGAGCCATTTGGACATCCGCTTTTCAACTTCTTCATGAGATATGCCTTTCCCCTCATTAAGCTCCTTCAGTCCCGCATCAACCTGCGATTTAAAGTATAGCTCCGCCATAATATCGTCAATGGTGGCTTCATTTGGAAGAGACTGAATCATCTTTATAACTTCCTGTTTTACTCCCAACATTTTTATTTCCTCCTTTATGTTGCAAATATAGCATGTAATATCTATCCAAAATAAGCGGTCATAGTTTTCAAGTCCTTGCGAAGTGGTCGTCAATGGCACAATGGTAGTTTAAATAATCATCCCAATTACTTTCCGTCAACCTTTATGTTCCTTTTCCCATAAGGTTTTCAAGTCCCTGGCTCCATGAACAAGGGCAAGAATCACGATACGAGATGGTTCTATGCTGTAGATAAGGCGATATTCTCTTATGAGAAGTTCACGAACATTGGGGTCGCCAAGTTCAGGGACAACGCGCCCTCTTTCTGAAAACTCATTGAGCGAGCGGCTTATGTCCAATATCTGCTGTGTAAATGAGGCGGCGTAAAAAGAAGAATCCCTTGCTATGTATTCGGCAAGGGCATCCAGGTCATCTGTGGCTTCGTAAGACCAGATTACTTTCCGAGCCATTTTGCCATCCGCTTTTCAACATCTTCCTGTGTGTAAACTCGTCCTTCCTGGGCATCTTGCAAGCCACGTTCAATTTTTTGAAGGACATACAGATGATACTGGACATCTTCTAATGAACAATCGTCCGGTAAGCGGGTAAGAAGGTTGTTGACCTCCTGCTTTACTGTTTCCATGCCTGCTCCTCCTCTTTTATAATGATGAATAGATTATACCACTTTTTGACCGTGAATTACGCCCCATTACTTATGTTTGTTACTTGCTGAATAATAAATTTCGCAAAAGTGCTTAGCTTGGGTTGCATTTTTTCAACCCAACGATTTATTGCAACGGTTTGTCGGGTTTCGCAAAGCTCAAGCCAACGGCTATTGACGGTCAGGTTGATTAGGTTATTGGCGGTTTTTCATTTTCTTCGCCTCGCCCGCGCCCCATTCAAAGTCGTCCCAAAAGACGACATCGTCTCGATCTTTCCTGTATTTCTCCACCATGGGCGTTAGTATAACCCAACTTCGGATGATGGAGTTTCCACTACTGTCGAAAAGCCACTCAGGAGGATACAGACCCAATCGGGCCAAGCGGCAAACCGTATCATACGAGTGGCAGACGGCCTCTGCATTCCGTACATCCTCCTCTGTCCACTTGTCCAGAGTTTTGACCCCGATAGATGTGAAAACGTAACGGCGGTGCAACCTGAACTTCTCATCTTGGATCATATTCATGATGCCTATATAGGCCGAAGCTGCCGTCGCTTTCGTCATCTCCTTAAGCTGCTCTCGAACGTACCAAATGGAGACAGCGAGAAGGACAAACGAGAACGCGGTCGCCAGCGAACCTATCGCGGTCCAGATTGTGTCCACTGATTCCCTCCGTCTTTAGTCGTCTAACGCCAAAGAGTACCGGCAGAGGGTGAAGTTCCCCGCTGTCCGGTGGAGCGTATTGTTGTAAATTTTATCAGTAATTATTTTTTTGACTGTTCCTTTGCATTTTTGTAGCCTTTGTCGTAGGCTTCGCAGTCGCTTACAAACTTATCACCTGACTTAGTAAAAAGGTCAAGGGGACCGCTTGGCTTTTCATATTTGCCTTTACTAAAGTCCTGTTCAGCTTTGTCGTGGTAATGCTCTTTGCTGTTTTTTCCCATTTTTTCTCACCTCCTTTCTGATAACAAATTATTATCCACTTTCCCTATATCATCCAAAAAGTTATGATATGCAGAAATAATTTTGTGACAATACTTTATTGAGCGATTTACTGGACTTTATCAAAATTTTACGGACGGGTCAACAGGTCAATAAATATGGGGACAGGAATGCCTTTCTCCTTCCTTGTTTTTTGAAACTGCAATGTGTTAGTATCAAAAATATGAACAGTCAGAGAACTAACCGGCTCCCTTCATGGCTTTCCCGAAAGATGGGGCAGCCGAGTGCGCTCCATAAAATGAAGAATATCCTTCGCAGCAGGAATCTGCACACGGTCTGCGAATCCGCACGGTGCCCGAATATCGGAGAATGTTTTTCAAAACCGACCGCCACATTCATGATTCTCGGCGATGTCTGCACGAGACAGTGCGGGTTTTGTTCTGTTGAAAAGAGGGATGCGCCGCTATCGGTAAATCCTGACGAGCCTGAAAATATCGCCTTGACCGCAAAGGAATTGGGGCTGCGGCATGTGGTCATAACATCGGTCACGCGGGACGACCTTGCCGACGGCGGGGCAACGCAATTCGCCTTGACAATAAAGGCTATCAAGGATACTATCAAAACTATTTCCATAGAGGTCTTAACCCCTGATTTTAAAGGGGATGACAAGGTTTTAAAGATTGTTCTTGATGAAAGACCGGACATCTTTAACCACAATATCGAAACCGTGCCGTCTCTGTATGCAAAGGTAAGGCCGCAGGCAAATTACCGGCGGTCTTTGAAGGTGCTTGAATCGGCGAAAAAGCATGTCCCCGAAGGTTTTAATCGGGGAACGGCTGGCGGTATTATTGTGACGAAATCAGGGCTTATGGTCGGCCTCGGCGAAACACGGGATGAAATAAAATCCGCGCTGAAAGACCTTTTAGATGCAGGCTGCGATGCCGTTACCATAGGCCAGTATTTAAGGCCGTCGGCAAAAAATCTTGAGGTTCAGGAATATATCCCGCTTGAGGTTTTTAAGGAGTATGAGGAATACGGCAAAGAGATTGGGCTGAAGCATGTTTATTCGGGGCCGTTTGTGAGGAGTTCGTATAATGCAGAACTCTTGACGGCTTCGTAAAAAGATTTTCCGGAGGTTTCATTGGAAGAATTTCACCGAATAAAAAGACTGCCCCCATACATCTTTAATATCACCACCGAGTTGAAGATGGATGCGCGCAGGCGCGGCGAGGATATTATTGACTTCGGCATGGGAAATCGAGACCTGCCCACGCCGCAGCATGTGGTGGATAAGCTCATAGAGGCTACGCAGAATCCGCGCAATCACCGCTATTCAGCATCCAAGGGGATTTACAAATTGCGGCT
>JACRNK010000018.1 GCA_016234985.1 Deltaproteobacteria bacterium | reverse complement strand
ATGGCCCATAACAGTTACAACAGGGGGTCTGATCTTCAATTCGCCCTGTGTTTCAGTAATATCCTCCATGAGCAGCTCTTCCTGAGGGGCAATGCTCTCCACTTCATATCCGAAATCAGATGTGACCAGAGTTGCCGTATCCACATCTACGAATTGATTGATAGTCACCATTACGCCGAGGTCCATAAGTTTCTTTATAATATCGCCTGCCTTTACGCCAAGCCTCTGAGACAGGTCTCCCACACTTATGGCGTCAGCTATCTTTATAACCCTCTTTGCCGCTTTTGGCACGGTTATTTCAGTTTTCTTAAGCTCTCTATCGCTTGAAGGCGGTCTGATCTTGTTATATTTCTCAAGCCTTTCAAATTTACCTTTTTTGCCGGAAGGCCCTCTTCTCTCGAACTGCTTTTTCTTTGCAGGCCTTTCTGCGGCAACAATCTTTATTTCTTTTTTTACGTGCTTTTCTTCAGGAATTTTCTCTGCCGGTATTGTTGCGCTTACCTCCGGTTGAGGCAAAGCAGCATAGGTTGGTTTGGATTCTGCGGAAGGGATTGCTTCTGTTTTGACAGCGGGGGCAGCCTTTTCCTCTTTTTTTGCAATTGCAGCAGGCAATTCTTCTTTATTTTTTGCTCGTGCGCCTATTTTTTTAGCAGCCTTTTCCTCTCCCTGCTTAATGCCCCTGCTTATTACCGCTGGGGCAGGCTCTGCAGGGGCATGTTTAACGGCTTTTTTACCTTTAACCGGCTTTTTTGCTGCTTCCTTTATTTCCTCCTCTGCCTTTTTGGCAGACTCTTTCTTCTCCGCCTCTGTAGGTTCGGCAGCCCTCCTCCTGATAACAGTAGGCTTTACGCGTTTTTCTTCTATTCCCTGTTTAATGCCTGCAGGGACATGCTTTTTATCGGTTCCCTGCTTAGAGCTTGCTGGGACATGTTTTTCTTGTTCTTTCTTTTTATCCGGCATTATTTTTTTACCCTTCATAAAACAAATTGATGGCAGGCGCAACCCACCATGCTCGCTCACTGCTTGCTATATTCCCGCGCTGCCTCCAATATTTTTTCCGCCTTTTTAAGGCCAATGCCCTCTATCTCTGAGAGCCTTTCTATGCCGGCATTGATTACATCAGCCACAGTATTTAATCCGGCTTCTTTAAGCGCATCTCTTGTTTTAGGCCCGACACCTGGCAGGGAAGATATATCTTCACCCTCAGTTTCTTCTTTGTCTATTTCTTTCAAGGCTTCAGCGCCCTCTATGGCAGCCTGTTCCATTGCAATCTTCTTTGTCTCTGTTTCACTGCGGATATCTATCTTCCAACCGGTAAGTTTGGCAGCCAGTCTGACATTCTGCCCTCTCTTGCCTATGGCCAGAGAAAGCTGGTCGTCAGGCACTATAACCTCCATTGAATGGTCTGTCTCATCCATAATAACCCTGACTATCTGGGCAGGCAATAGCGCATTGCATATGAATTTTGCAGGCTCATCAGACCACGGAACTATATCAATCTTTTCTCCCCGCAACTCCTGAACAACTCCCTGAACCCTTGAACCCTTAACCCCCACACATGCGCCCACAGGGTCGACTGCCTGGTCATTTGACGATACGGCTATCTTTGTCCTGTCTCCCGGTTCTCTTGCCACGCCTTTTATATTGATGATGCCTTCATATATTTCAGGCACCTCCATCTCAAAAAGCTTGCCTACAAGATTCGGGTGAGTCCTTGAAAGAACAATCTGCGCCCCCTTTTGAACATCCCGGACATCGATTATAAATGCCCTTAGCCTGTCGCCCTGGCGGTAGCTTTCTCTCTTAACCTGCTCATCTCTCGGAAGGACAGCCTCTGCCCTGCCGAGGTCTACGATAATATCGCCTCTTTCAAAGGTATGCACTATCCCTGTTACAATCTCGCCTTTTTTATTTGTATACTCGTTATATACAATATTCCTTTCAGCCTCTCTCATCTTCTGGATAATAATCTGTTTTGCAGTCTGGGCTGCAATTCTGCCGAATTCTGCGGTATCGAGTTTGATGCCGAGGCTGTCGCCAAGAGCGGCCTCCGGGTCAAGCTCATGGGCCTCGGCAAGCGATACCTCCTGATCAGGGTTGGTTATATGGGTCACGACAGTCTTAAACTGAAACAACTCTATCTCGCCCAGTTCTTCGTTGAAGTGCGCCTCTATGACCTTATTCTGGCCGTGTTTCTTTTCAGCCGCCTTAACCATTGCGGATTCAAGGGCGTCAATGAGTATGCTTTTATCAAGCCCTTTATCCTTGCCGACCTGTTCAATGACATTATTAAGATTAAGTCCCATTTCCTCCTCCAGATTCAGTAAATTACGAATTACGAATTAAAAATTATGAATAAAATTTCTTAAATCCCACATTCATAACTCCTAATTCCTAATTCCTAATTCATAATTGTATCTCCAACTTTGCCTTTTCAATATTATTAAACGGTATCTCCCATTTTTTGCCTTCGCTGTCTATCAAAAAAACCATTCCTTCTTTAAAATCATCCAATATTGCCGAAAAGTTTCTCCTGCCGGATATCGGCTGTTTGGTTTTTATCTTTACCTTTCTTCCCTTATAATTTACAAAATCCTTTTCCCTTGTCAAAGCCCTGTCAAGGCCGGGAGATGATACCTCAAGATTATATCTGTGCGGAATAATATCCTTTATATCCAACGTTGTTCCAAGCTCTCCGCTTATATCGCCGCAATCGTCAACTGTCACACCGCCTGGCTTGTCTATAAAAAACCGCAGAACCCACTGTCCATGCTCCATCTTATATTCAAGATCGACAAGCTCCATTCCTTTTTGGATAATAATAGGTTCCGCAACATTTTTTACCTGCGCTATGATGTCTTCTCCA
The DNA here is from genome assembly GCA_016234985.1 of Deltaproteobacteria bacterium. GTDB lineage: Bacteria > Desulfobacterota > GWC2-55-46 > UBA9637 > UBA9637 > JACRNJ01. The sequence goes on along the minus strand of JACRNK010000018.1, from coordinate 6,250 downwards.
GTCAAAAAAAACCTCCAAAAGCAAGACCCTTAAACAAAAAAGCGGGCATAAGCCCACTTTCTCAAAAGAACATCTTTGTAAAAATAGCATAAAAGTTTTTGTATTGCAAGCAGAAAGTTATTTACAGCAGAAAGTTTATGTGTAATTGTTTTAAAATTGCTTTTAAATCTGCTTTTTAGATATAATGCGCCTTATTATTATGAAAAAAGCAGGACATGCAATTATTCCGCTAATCTTTATTCTTCTCGGTTTTCTTATTTACTCCAATGTTCTGTATGGCCCATTTATATTTGATGATGGACTGTTTATCAGAGATAACTATCAGATAAGAAACCTGTCAATTTTTACCGATTTCTCCGGCACAAGATATATCGGATTTTTAACCTTTGCGCTCAACTATTACTTCGGTGGATTAAATACATTTGGCTATCATCTTGTAAATATTATCATCCATATAATAAACGCGATACTTGTCTATTTTCTGGTTTGGTTTACATTAGATAGGATTAAACCCAAAAACCCATTGCTTATTGCCTATTCAGATTATCTGCCGTTTGTTGTTTCCCTCATCTTCCTTGTCCACCCAATCCAGACGCAGGCAGTATCCTACATTACTCAAAGATTTGAGTCCCTTGTGACGCTTTTTTTTCTTCTTTCGCTGGTATTATATATAAAGGCAAGACTCAGTATCAGGGATTCAAGACTTAAATCTAGAGAGAGCATAGGGTCAGGTCTACTTTCTTGCCATTTGGTCATTTCGCATTTCGTAATGGTCTGGACATGTGGACATGGAAAAATATAGCACAATCAATCTATACAATCCAATCAATCTGAATGTCAAGAAAGTAGACCTGACCCCATTACTTTTCCATTACTTTTCAAAGATTTGACCCCTTATCTGACCCCTTATCTATCTTGGATTTCTTGTTTAATAGAAATGTCTCAACTGCCTCCTATTTTATTTTCAATAGCCTTGCTAATCATTTCAACATTTTTAAAGTTTTTTCCATAATCCAATAACGCCCAATTGTCAGATGGTTTGCTCTCTATATGAATCTTTATGATATTCCCCGCCAAGAGAATAAATTGCAATTTGATCTTTTCACCAAAAGATGCCATTGACCCTTTTGTCTTGGCAGAAATAATCATTTTGTCCTTATCAGGCATAACTTTTTTTATAACACCGATATTTTTCAGAACATCAACACATGTATTGAAAACATGTTCAAGGTTTCCCTGTGTTTGGATTTCTCGCTCTTGATTTAAGTTTATTGCTTCGGGAGGAAGATTCCGTGTATAAATGTAATCAAAAGGAATGAAAATTAAAGCAGCAAATAACATATACATTACTCCTAAAACAATGGCCGATATTATGCCACCCCATAAGCCATATTTCAGGCTCATTAGTAAAAATGCGAGAGCTATCCCATAAATATTTGGAATAATAGTTCTTATATATTTATTAGAGCGTTCCATTTAAACTAACCTCTGATGCTCAGTATTTTCCATAGCTAAAACTTGGACTGCTTGCTGTTTGATAAAGGCACGGTTGGCTCATTATAATTCGGTTGCCCCGCATTTGGGGCATCTAAATATCCGCCAAGCACTCCTCCAGCATAACTGCCAGCCATTCCAAAAACAAAAGAACCTGCTGGACCCAAAGGACGTGCTAAAACTGAGCCAGCTGCACCAAGTGCTACACTCCCATAGAATCCAAAATCTCCTGTTTGTGTAAATGTTTTCGTTGCAACAGATAGCCCTATGGTGCCAGTTGATGCCAGGCCAGCAACACCTACTCCTCCGGCAGTAACAGCCCCAACCTGTGTAAACGCATCATTAACAACCTGATTGCTCACAGCATTGCTACCCGCCAGATAATTCGTAGCCCATTGCGCTATTTTTGTTCCTGCATAAGCAACTGCTACCGCTCCTGCTTGAGCTCCTGTATAGGCAAGCACAAAACACACAGGACATCGGCCATCCGCATCAACAAGATTCACCGGGTTGTTGAAAACATACCCCATCAAATTCACATCCCCGCCCCCAAACCCGAGCGGGTCTTCCGATATGAAGCGGCCTGTATTCGGGTCATAATACCTCGCCCTCATGTAGTAAAATCCGTTTGATTCGGTCATCACCCCAAACTGTCCTACAAACTTAAACGGCTGAGTGATTGTTTCTTGCTCATTCAAAATATTTCCAAACGGGTCATAGGAATATTTGTTCACTATTGTTTTGTTTATATCCGTCATCGCAATAGTGTTTCCGACTGCATTGAAGTGATAACAATATGTTTGATTAGCAGGCGTTACCATCGCCAACAGTCCCGCTCCTCCGTAGATGTAGTATTTTGTTATGTTGTTGCTTCCGTCCGTTTCTGCCAGCAGATTTCCTGCTGCATCGTAGATGTATCTTGTGATTACTCCGCTTCTTGTTGCCTGCAATCTTCTGCCTGCGCCATCGTAGTAATAAGTGTCCGTGCTTGTGCCTGTGAGTCTATGCTCATAATCAAAGCCGTAGAGATTTGCATAGCCGCTGGAGAGTTGGCCTTCGTTGTCGTAGGTGAAAGTGGTGGGCGCAGCCCACCCTACGGTAAGGAGACGGTTTTTCTGTGTGTTGTATGTGTATGCGGTATTGCCCTGCGCCAGAGAGGTTGCTGTAAACGGCTCGGTCTGTGTTGTGTTTGTCCTGTTGCCGTTGGCATCTATGGTGGTGAATGCGTAAGATGCGATGTTGGGGATATTGATATTGGTAAGTCTGTTTGCATTGTCGTATTTATATGTGGTTGTTATGCCGTTAAAATTTTTGAATGACGTCATCCTGCCTGCGCTGTCGTGGGCGTATGTCGCTGTCTGATTTGACCAGTTGTTGGTTACTGTTGATATGCGGTTTAATTTGTCGTAGGTGTAGGTAACTGTCTTGCTGAGGGGATAGGTTTTGCCAATGAGGTGGTGTGGAAGCGATGTATTCTGAATTTTATTTATTGCTCTTTGCTGTATCATCGGAGTTTTTTGTTTTGCAGAAGTCGTAATATTATAGTTACATCTTTCGGTTTAGTTTCATAACACCGTACCATATGATCACAATAATCTCCTACGGTTCGGATTGTCAGAAGTCCTTTGTTAAGCTCCTTAGTGATTTTTCGGTCAGCGACATCCCGAATATCAAAGTCAACTTTATCAAACTCATTATATCTAAAATCCGAAACAAAGCTAGCTTTCAGATCTTCCCCAAATTTAGTATCCAGTCGCAACTGCTCAACTGGAATGTCAAATATCTCCGCAATACGTACTAATGCATATTCACGTATTATTTGCTCTGACACTTTCATTGATCCCCCCTTATCTATTACAGCCAGAGTTACCTAATGTGAGGAGCATAGGGTCAGGTCTACTTTCTTGCCATTTGATTATTCCACTTCATAATCCTGCTCACCGAAGTAAAATACATGCCCAGATAATCAGCAACCTCGCGCTGCCTGTAACCATATTTTTCAACAGCCTCGGCTACCTTTTTGTCCCTCTTAACCTTATCCTGCAAAATTTCATTGGAGAAAATCTTTTCAAGCGATGGCCGGTTCACATACCGCTGGCTTTTCGGAATGTCGGGTATGTCTTTGCGCTTTCTGATATGCTCTATGAGTCCATTCACAAATTCGTCTTGTCCAAGTATAGCCTGACCCTTCACTTCTGTCCAGATTGTTTGTTTCCCAATCCCCAAATTCACGAATTGCCGGTATCCTTTCTCGGCCTTCCCTCTTGTTCTGCTGAATTGACCGAGTATCCAATCCCGGGTAAGACAAGGATGGGGGTTTTCTCTTCCTGATGTGGCCGGATAGCTGCTCCATTTCCAGTCTCCTGGCTGTTCTACTATCCTTGCCCGAACAGGGTTTAGAACGATGTAGCGGCAAACTTCAAGGAGATGGCTGTCTTTTTGGATAAGAATGGCTTTGAACCTTCCCTGAAACAGGTGGCCGGTTCTCTTGTGTTGCCTGTTGAATATCTGGGTATAGACGCCGTTTAACTGCCTCATGCCTATGGAGAGGTTGCTGTCAGGGGTTTCTATGAGAAGGTGATAGTGGTTGTCCATGAGGCAGTAGGCATGGCAGAGCCAGTTGTAACGTTTATTGACTTGAGCAAGGACTTTGAGGAATTTCTCCCTATCTGACTCGTCCTTGAATATAGCTTTCTTTTCATTGCCGCGCGAGGTGATGTGGTAAACTGCGCCGGGATATTCTATGCGTATAAGGGGCGGGACATGGAAAATATATAGCGCAATCCGTCTGTGATGTCAAGAAAGTAGACCTGACCCCATTATCTGCCTGTGACCCCATTATCTGCCTGATGTCAAGAAAGTAGACCTGACCCCATTATCTGCCATTATCCAATTCAATATTTGCGGCATATTTGATACAATATGAGACAAAATTTCGTGGATAGTATGGACTATAATAAAATGACATTTATTTCCATGCCTATGGGCCGCATAAGGATTACTGTTAGCGGTATTGTGCAAGGCGTTGGTTTTCGCCCCTTTATCTATAGATGCGCAAAAGAGAGTGGGCTTGCAGGTTTTATAAAGAATACAGCCGGAAACGTGCTGATAGAGGTTCAGGGAAGCGGCGACAGACTTGATGATTTTGTCAAGTCTATGCTGACGAAACACCCGCCTTTAGTCAGTATAAGAGATTTTAAGGCGCACGAGATACCTGTTGCAGAAGATACCGATTTTGTGATTGTAGACAGCGCGTCGTCCTGCCAAAAAGAGCCGCTTGTTCCCCCTGATTTTTCCATATGCGATGATTGCCTTATGGAATTGTTTGATTCGTCTGACAGGCGTTACAGATACCCGTTTATCAACTGCACAAACTGCGGCCCTCGCTTTACCATAATCAAGGGGCTGCCCTACGACCGTCCTCTTACATCAATGGCCTCATTTGAGATGTGTCCCGAATGTCTTCAAGAATATAAAAATCCATTAGACCGGCGGTTTCATGCAGAACCGAATGCCTGCCCTGTGTGCGGGCCTAAGGTGTTTTGGGCTGAGCGCGGCGGCAGTGTTGTCGCAGAAGGGGATGATGCCTTCAGGCTGTGCGAAGATGCGATAAGAAGCGGGCAAATAGCGGCAGTTACAGGCATAGGAGGCTTTCATCTTATGGCTGGTGCGTCAAATGATGATGCAATCCGTCTTTTGAGAGAGAGAAAGGCCAGACATGAAAGGCCGTTTGCCGTGATTTTTCCGGCGGATAAACATGTCCCCGAATGTCTCTATCGGGGAAAGGATATGCTTTCGCATTTAAGGGGTGAGGCATTTATAGATACAGAGGAAGAAAAAGCAATTTTGAGCAAAGAAAGACCTATTGTAGTTTTAAGAAGGAAAACGGACTCAAAACTCTCAAAACTTATTTCGCCGGGCCTTGATACTGTGGGGGCGTTTCTTCCCTATTCGCCGCTTCACTGCCTGCTGCTGGAAGATTTAAAAATGCCTTTGATTGCGACAAGCGCTAATTTCAGCGACAGCCCGATTATAAAAGACAATCAGGAGGCAATGGATAAACTTAACGGAATAGCGGATGGTTTTCTTCTGCATAACAGAGATATTATCAGAAGGTGCGACGATTCTGTTATGGCTGTCTCCAAAAGAAAAACAATATTTATCAGGCGCTCCAGGGGCTATACTCCGCATGTCTTTAAACTTCCATACAAACTAAATGAGCCTGTCCTGGCTGTTGGCGGAAATCAGAAGAATACAATAGCGCTTGGCTGGGAGGATAAGGCTGTGATGAGCCAGCATCTTGGTGATTTGACTACAGAGGAGGGTATTCAGGCATTTGAGCAAGCGGCTCAGGATTTAACAGATTTTTATAATATCAAACCGCTCCGAATTGCCTGCGATATGCATCCGGATTATCTCTCAGCAAAATGGGCAGCCTCGCGGGAAAATGTCCAAGTTGTCCAGGTTCAACACCACCATGCGCATATTGCGGCATGTATGCTGGATAATAACCTGACCGATAAGGTTTTGGGTATTTCGTGGGATGGCTCAGGATACGGTTCAGACGGCGCAATATGGGGAGGGGAGTTTTTAATCGCAGATTATAAAGGCTTTGAAAGGTTCTGCACATTCAGGAAATTTAGATTGCTGGGCGGAGAGCAGGCAGTTAAGGAGCCGAGACGTGTTCTTCTTTCAATTCTTTATGAGATATATGGAGAGGATATTTTAAGAAGCCAGAAGCCGGAAGCCAGAAGCC
>JACRNK010000017.1 GCA_016234985.1 Deltaproteobacteria bacterium | reverse complement strand
TCTTTTACAGGCGGTTCATAGAATTTAAGCCTTGCCCCTTTTAATATTTCTTTGTAAGATTTTACTATCTGCGCTGTAATTACCCCGTCTTTTTCGACCTTTGTAACCTCCAATATGCCCAATGTGTCTGTCAAAAACCCTGCCGGCTTTTCAGTTACCGGGTGTTTTACCTCGCCTGTGGTTGTAAAGATAATAAATTTATCGCCGTCTATCACCTCTGTTCCTTTTGAAAGAGAGATGTAAATGATATCGCCTTGAGACAACAAGAGCCTTTCTTCTTTTGAACCTATAATTGTGCCGCTGCCTTTCATATCTTTGGCAGATATCAAACCATGTCTTTCCATCATTGCAGAGGAAATTTTTACAACCTCAGGAATTGGCTGCGGCGCTGGTTTCTCCTCAGTTATAACAGGAGGTGGGGAGGGCGCCATTTCCTCTTTTGGTTTCTCTTCTTCTGTTTTGGGCATTACAGAAGGCGCTTCTTCTGATTTTTGCAGCTTTTCAACCGGTAGTTTTTCAGGCACAGCCTCTACAGCGCCTTGTTTAGCCTTTTCTCCTGCTGTAACCGGTTCAGAAGGAAATATTTTAATTGTATCACCCGGATAAATGAGATGCGGATTTGCAATAGAGGGATTTGCCTTCCACAAGTCCTCCCATTTGAAAGGGTTATTTAAGAATCTTTTAGATATATCCCAGAGCGTATCGCCTATCTGGACAGTATAGCTTCCTTCTCTTTCATGTTTTTCTTGTTCTTGAGCAAAGGCATAGCTTTGACTCAATAAAAACGACAATAAGCATAACGAAATAAAAACCGGTTTTGTTTTCATATCTCCTCCTAAGTCTATTTTTGGAGTTCCTGTAATTTTGACTTTGCCCTTGCCGCTGCTTCAGACGACGGATATTTTTCTATGAGCAATTTTAAAGCCTCTGCCGCTTTTTCTCTGCTGTTAAGCTCCAGATATGAGAACCCTACCTTCAAAAGCGCGTCAGGCGCCTTGTTCTCGTTCGGGTAATTGTCCACCACCTTTTTAAACTCCACTACGGACCTTTGATATTCCTTCTGAGAATAGTATGTTTCTCCAATCCAGTACTGGGCATTGTCCGCCAAGGTGTGTTTGGGGTAATGGAGGATAAAATCGGCAAACTTGTCAATTGATTCGGCTAATTTGCCGGCCATAAACAGATTTTGCGCCTGATTGTAGAGGGCTTCCGGGCTTGGCGCAGGTTCGTTTTTTACAGTCTCTTTTCTTCTTGTTTCCGGTTTTTTTACCTCTTCGGCCTCAAGCTTGACAACCTTCAGTTCCTCAGGCGGCATAACCGGCACAGCCATAGCCTTCAATTCAGCGATAGTTTTTTTATTGCTGTCAACCTGCTCATGGATCAGAAGGAATTTATTGTTTAATTCCTCCATGCCTGCATTGGTTTTAAGCTGCGCTTTTTCCAATTCAGACAGGCGGGATTTGATATCCTTTAATGTTTGCTCCTGCTGTAAGCCTGCACAGCCTGGAATCAGCAAACTTATCAGAGCAAAAAAAAACAATAACTGTCTCATAGTTACCCCTGCTGTTTCTACGAATCAAAACTTAATCTCCTTTGCAATATTTGTCAAGGAGAATTTGCAATAACAGTGTCCAGTCCCACATTTTTCTTGACATATTTCATCCCCTTTGCTAATTTTTACCGTCTAACTTTTAGGAGTCAAAGACAGCAATATATCTGATAATTCAGGAGGAATTTTAGCATGAAAAAAAGATTTTTGCTTGCGCCGGGGCCTACGCCGGTGCCTGAAAATGTGCTGCTTTCCATGGCGCAGCCTATGATTCACCACAGGACCCCGCAGTTTTCAGCTATATTTGCCGAGGCCAAAGAGGATTTAAAGTATATATTTCAGACAAAGCAGGATGTGCTGATACTTGCTGCTTCAGGCACAGGGGCTATGGAAGGATCCATCGTAAATCTTTTTTCTCCGGACGATGAGGTCCTTGTGGTAAACGGCGGAAAGTTCGGCGAGCGGTGGGGGAAGATTTCAGAGGCTTACGGTTTGAAGGCGCATTGGTTGAATGTGGAATGGGGCAAGGCGGTTGATCCAAAAGAAATCAAAAAGGCATTAGATGCAAATCCAAAGATAAAAGCCGTTTTGATGCAAGCGAGCGAGACATCCACCACTGTTGCGCATCCTGTAAAAGAGATTGCGGCGTTTACCAAGAACCGTCAGGATTGTCTGCTAATAGTGGATGGCATAACTTCTGTTGGGGTTTTCCCGACGCCGATGGATGAGTGGGGCATTGATGTTCTGGTATCCGGCTCGCAGAAGGCGTTTATGCTGCCGCCTGGTTTGGCATTTGCCGCTTTAAGCGACAAGGCATGGAAGTTTATGGAAACGGCAAAGTGCCAGAGATTTTATTTTGACTTTAAGAAAGAGCGGAAAAATTTAAAGGATAACACCACTGCATATACGCCGGCAGCGTCTCTCGTCATAGGTTTGCGGGATGCCCTCAAGATGATGAAGGAAGAAGGTCTTGAAAATGTTTTTGCAAGACACAACAGGCTTGCCAGGGCAACAAGGGCGGCTGTAAAGGCAATGGGTCTTAAACTCCTTGCGCCTGACAGCCCCAGCGACGCCACAACCGGCGCGTTTGTCCCGGAAGGCGTTGACGGTGGGAAATTCGTGAAATATCTCCGCGACGACATGGGCATTACAATGGCAGGCGGACAGGATCATCTCAAAGGAAAAATTATCAGGATAGCGCATCTCGGATATGTGGATACCTTTGACATTATCGTCGCCATATCGTCCATTGAGATGGCCTTGAGAAAATTCGGCCACAAAGTTGAGTTCGGCAAGGGTGTTGCAGCAGCGCAGGAAATATTGATGGAGGGCTATAAATAAAAAAAGACAGGGGCAAGTAACAGATGTTCTATTTTCTGCCGTCAGAAGGAAACTTCTGACGGCATTTTTTATAGAGAGCTTAAAATGGCCTCTTTGAACCTGATAAAGTCGTCGAGATGTTTTCTTAAAATTATAATCACAATCTCCGCATCAACCTCTTCGTATTGATGGACCACGATATTGCGAAACTTGGCCATCTTTTCCATAACGGCAAACAGGTCTTTATCAATGGCTTTATTCTCAAACAAGACCTTGAAGGTGTCTGAATAGCTTGCCGGAATTCTCATGTTCCTGTCGGAAATAAGGTGATTGGCTATATCCGCGCAAGTCTCGATCATTATCTGGAGCGTCCTTTCCACAATACGCTGACTTTTCCAGTCTGACTTGTATTCATCAATGGCTATCCCGGAAAACTCCCGTATCTGTTGAAGGTAGTCATCTATCGCAGACAGCTTTCTTAATACCATGTTTTTATCTACCAAGGTTGTACCTCGAAGAAAACAGATTGTCTTCTTTTACCCTGAAGTCAAAAAACTCCCGCAAGGAAAGAGATTCATATATATGGCGCCGGTAAGGTTCTTTGTCCGCAAGAACCTGCTTGTTCGCCAAAATCCTTCCAACGAGACTGATTGGCGCCTTGTTGAGGATCACAAGGTCAACCTCGCAGGTTCCAAGGGCATCCGTAAGCCTGTCAAACAAATCAAGCTTGTATTGCGGAAGGTCTTCCATGCTGTTAAGATAGACAGCGATATCCACATCGGAAAGCGGCATGGCCTTTCCCCTGGCCAACCCTCCAAACAGATAGGCAAAGACCACATTTGCATCCTGCAGAAGCACATCCTTTGCCGTTGGGATATTTGACAGTATGTCGGCGTGGATTTTTTCAAATTTGATCATAAGTTGGAAAAAGTATAACACAGTTTAAAAGGATAAGGGAGATTTTGTAAAACAACCCCAAAAAAAACAAACCCATTGACAAAAGGGTGAATGTTATGATTAAAAGTAAGGCAGTATACGGTTAAGAGAATAGTTCGCAAGGGAGTTATAACATGGCACAAATCCTGCAACTCAACTCAACTCAACTCAACTCAACTCAACTCAACTCAACAAATAATCTCTTTCTTAAAAATCTTAAAGATTTTTCAAAGGCCTTTTCCGCACATTGCCGGGGAAGGCTTTTTTTGTTTGAATGATGTATTTTCTGGACAGATGATAGATAGATAGATGTTTGCTTTGGGGCATATTGCAATGCTAAGGAGGCATAAAAATGACAAGGCGGCTGGAGAGGAGTCTCTGTTCAAGGCAGACCTGCTGTATAACTGTATGGAGGAGGAGGTCTGGGTGTATTATCTCCCTCATCCAGTTGCAGAGGACTTTGAGGATTTTATCAGATGCCTCGGCAGACTGAAATATCCCCTTGGCAAGGGATTTTCCTTTATCAAATTAGAGACAGAGAATTTTCTGCTGATAGGCAATATAGGCTCAAAGGAGTTGAAGTTGACAATAAAACATACTGCCGTTACCAATATAAAAGATGGATTTGAAATACAATTAAATAACTATTTAAGGAGGTGATAATTTATGCCGACACAGATATTTCAGTTAAAGGAAGCAGTATTAAAAGAGATGCCAAAGGGAGAATTACCCTGGCAGGTTTTTGGACGACTACAGCTAAAAACAGGTTTCTTATGGTTACAAATTAAGGAGGACACGGAGGTTACACCTGCGCAGTTTGATACGGCGCTGGTGGCTGTTGAAGAGATCTTTGGCAAGAGATTCACTATCTAAAAACAAGGAGGATATAAAAATGCAAGATATAAAAATAGACTTTAACCCAAAAAAGGGTGTTGTAAACATTTACGGACAATCAATGCTTTTTCACTGCAACCACTTCAATCGCTACCTCCAGCAGACCATAGAAGACCCTGCCTACATTGATTCCGATAAGATACTTCTCCAATCTGCCGCAGAGACAGTCTATCTACAGTTCTCCGAATATTTCAGGCAAAACCCTGACCTGACACTAATGGAAAAACTTGAGTTTGCCTCTAATATGTTCAAGTTTGCCGGTTTTGGAATCCTTGATTTTTCTGAAGTGGATGAAAAAGGTGGAAGGGTTATCGGAAGGTCTTCCCATTTTGGCCTGGCAATAAGATTAAACCTGGCAAAGAGGACAAGACCTGGTGAATTTTTTGACAGGGGATTTATTGCAGGTGTGCTTCTGGCGATAAAGGGGTCTATACCCGGTTATGTCTTTGAAGAGGGTTTCAGTATCAGACAGACGAAATCAATCTCCCTGGGTGATGACATCTGTGTATTTGAGATAGACCCTGAGCCGCACTTTGTATGGATAGAAAGATTGACCCCGAAAGACCTGCCCTATTTTGTAGAAATCCCTAAGAGAAGATTTGATACCACAGTGGATGAGGATGCAATTGTAAAGGCAGTCTCAGGAATGGAGATTGTCGGGGATGAGCGGGGATTGATACCCGCCTTTGGGGTCTATCTGACACGGATGTATGCAGATTATTATAATAAGATCTCCTTCAGATTTGAGCATGAACTCAGGAAGGCAGCCGGTACGGTTGATTTAGCAACTGAACTCTTAATAGAGTCAGGGCATATCTGCGCATTTAATACCCTCGGCGGGATTATGAAGTCAGAGGAATGGAAGGCGCTGATTATGCCGATGATTAAAAATAAAGAGGATTGGATGCACGGGATTGTTGCTGTGGTGAATGCCTTGGGATGGGGTATCTGGAGGGTTGAAGAACTCGTCCCCAATGAAAGGCTTGTCCTGAGGGCGTATCAGGATTATGAATCCCTGGGTCACCTGAGATGGTTTGGCAAGGCAGACCACCCCATCAGTTATCTATTTACAGGCGGTTGCGCAGGTTTAATGAATCTCCTGTATCACGGCGATATAACAAAGAACCCTGCGCTGGATAAGGATTATTACTACCAGTTGTTCAAGACACAGGACTGCTTCAAGGGAAAGCAAACCAAATGCCTTGCAATGGGGGATGATTATTCAGAGGTGGTGGCGACCCGAAATCAAGATAAATAGAAGAGGATTAGAATGTATAGTTTTAACGAGATTAAGGATACCATAGCATACTTGATTGCGGTCATAAACAATATGACAGACGGTCTGCTTGTAACCGATACAAATGGCAAGATTACTAATGTCAATCTTACATCATCAGCTATGCTTGGTCTTATGGAAAATGATATAGTTGGCAAGAACTGTAAAGATGTATTTTCCGGTGAATTAGCGGATTTGGTGGAAAAGGCGATAAAACATCGGAAATACATCGGAGAGGTTTTTCATAAGGAGATTGAGCTTCCGGGTAATAGATTTGGAATGGCTACTGCAGCCGCGGTTTATGGAGACCTCGTTTCATCAAAGGATGAATGTCTGGGCTCTGTAATTCTTATTAGAGATATAACCGCAGAAAAGAAGGCAAAGGAGGAACTGCACAAGGCAAAAGAGGTGGCAGAGTCCGCTACCATGGCAAAGAGCGAATTTCTTGCGAGCATGAGCCATGAGATAAGAACTCCTATGAATGCCATAATAGGCATGGCAGATTTATTGTGGGAGACCGAGCTGACATCCGAGCAGAGACAGTATGTCCAGGTATTCAGGTCAGCAGGTGAAAACCTCCTCGGAATCATCAATGATATCCTTGATATCTCAAAGGTTGAGGCAGGTCATCTTACACTTGAATCAATTGATTTTAACCTGAGTGAACTTCTGGAGAAGGTGTGTGAGGTAATGGCAGTCCGGGCACATGAGAAGGGGCTTGAACTGGCGTGTCATATTGCCCCTGATGCCCCTGTTGATTTAAAGGGCGACCCTTTGAGACTCAGGCAGATTATAATAAATTTAATCGGGAATGCCCTGAAGTTTACAGAAAAGGGTGAGGTGGTGGTAACAGTTCGGAGTTCAGAGTTGGGAGATGGGAGTTTAAAAGACAAAAATGATTACTCCGAACTCCGAACTCCGAACTCCGAACTCGTCTTTTCTGTCAGGGATACCGGTATTGGCATACCCCCTGAAAAAGTGGATTCCATCTTTGAAAAATTTACCCAGGTTGACTCCTCCACTACACGCAAATATGGTGGAACCGGGCTTGGGTTAAGCATATCTAAGAAGTTGGTAGAACTGATGGAAGGACGCATCTGGATTGAAAGCAAGTTAGGCGAGGGGAGCACATTCTCATTTATCATAAAAGCGCCGGTTCAATCCGAACCAAGAAGAGAAACTCAACCTATTGTAACTGATATAAAGGGTTTAAAGACACTTGTGGTGGATGATAATGCAACGAACAGGTTTATACTGAGTGAGATACTTTCAGGTTGGGGCGCTATTGTAACAGAGGCTGATGGGGGAGAGTCTGCGTTTTTTGAACTTAAACAGGCGAAGGAAGCGGGCAGTCCCTTTAAATTGGTCTTACTTGACTGCAGGATGCCAGGGATGGATGGGTTTACTGTGGCTGAGCAAATCAAAAGTGATCTGGATCTCGCCGGTATGACCGTAATGATGCTTACCTCTGATAACAGGGAAGGTCATGTCTCAAAGATAAGAGAGGTTGGACTGTCAAGATACCTGGTTAAACCAGTTAAAAGGTCAGACCTGTGGGATGCCATAACATCGGCTCTTGGAGATGCAAAGGCTGATGTTAAGAGAGATGTAGTAACACCTGTCCCTGCTGAAGAACTCCGTCCTCTGTGTATCCTCCTTGCAGAGGATAATGTAGATAACCGATTGCTTATCCAGTCATATCTGAAGAAGACCCCTTATAAAATAGACATAGCTGAAAACGGTCAGATAGCGGTCGAGAAATTCATGTCAGGTAAGTATGACATTGTGTTTATGGATATGCAGATGCCTGTGATGGATGGTTATACTGCCGCAAGAGAGATTAGAAAAAGGGAAGTTGAGAAGGGGGTGGAAGCAGCCCCTATCATCGCCCTCACTGCCCATGCCCTTAAAGAAGAGGAAAAGAAGAGCCTTGATGCCGGGTGTAATGCCCATCTGACAAAACCTATAAAGAAGGTTAAGCTGTTGGAGACCATCAAAGAATACACAAGGAGTGTGGAGTCATGATGAAAAATAGCAATTCTAATCAAGGTGAAAAGATCGTTGTCCATGTAGATGCTGACCTTGAAGACCTCATACCGGGATTTTTAGAAAATAGGCAGAAAGATATCAAATCAATGCTTGAGACGTTGAAGCAAGGTGATTATGAGACCATCAGGATTTTAGGACACAGTATGAAGGGGGCAGGCGGCGGCTATGGTTTTGACGCCATTACTGAGATAGGCGCATCCCTTGAACAGTCTGCAAAGGACAAAAACGCTGAAGAGATTAGAAAAAAGATTGACGAACTTTCAACCTATCTTGAACATGTTGAGGTGAGATATGAGTGATTCTGCAAAACCATTGATTTTAAGTGTTGATGATGACCAGGATATGCAGAGGTTGATTGAACGGTTTCTGACAGGCGGGGGTTATGATGTTATAACTGCGGACAGGGGAGAGAAGGCGCTCCTTCTCCTTGACAAGATTAAGCCTGACCTTATCCTGCTTGATGTTATGATGCCTGAGATGGATGGTTACGAGTTCTGCGCCGCCGTGCAGAAAGATAATGCAAAGAAGTTTGCCTTTATTCCCATCGTGTTCCTGACTGCCTTGGAAGAAGAACAGGACAAGGCAAGGGCATTTGCCTCAGGCGCTGTGGATTACCTTACAAAGCCTACTACTAAGGATAAGCTGCTTGGCATGGTAGAGAAACATCTTAAGACAAAGAGGCAATGGATGGAATTAAAAAAGGCCCCGTCTCATGTAGATATCAAAAAACTCTACCTTGATTTCACAAGGTTCCAGGGGTTTTTGTCTGATAGATTGAACCTCCTGCCTGACAAGAGGAAAAGGCTCTCCAATGTCGGAATTTCTCAACTCTATTCAATGCCTGATGAGACAGGGATTACAAACAGACAGATGGCAAGGCTTATTGCCGAGTTTTTAAATCTGGCATATACCCCGTTTATTGACCCTGAAAATATTCAGATGGACACGCTCCCGATACCATTCTGCAGGAGAAACTTATGTTTAGCAATAGTCGGCGACCCCGGGAAAAATACCTTTGTCCTCGCCAACCCTTTTAACCAGGAACTATTAGACCTCCTGACGGGATATTCAAAAACAGACAAGGGGACTACCATTGTCATAACCGAGCCTGAGAATATAGAGCTGTTATTAAAATATAGTTCAGTAACTCCGATAAAACCGGGGATGGCAGATGACGAAAAAGTTCAGATTGTAAAATCAGCAGAAAAACCATTTGAAGAAAGAAAAAAAGAGCAGGATAGACAAGTCTCGGAATGGAAACTTGAAAGACACCCTGTTGTGTATATTGCCAACAATCTCCTGTTCAGAGCCACAACTGAAAGGGCAAGCGACATCCACATAGAACCCAAGGAGAACGACGCCGTTGTCCGCTTCCGTGTTGACGGAGATATGCGGGACATCTTTACCTTGCAAAATAAGACAAGCCTTATGCTCATATCCCGACTCAAGGTGCTTGCAAATCTTGATATAGCCGAGAGACGGAAGCCGCAGGACGGGGCATTTGAGGCAACCATAGGCAGCAGGAGTTTCAAATTAAGACTCGCCACCACCTCTACCCCCTATGGCGAGAGCCTTGTTATGCGATTACTGGAACCAACTGCCAAACCAAAAGAACTGAAAGATCTCGGTATGACAGATAAACAGGTTAGCGCCATGATTAGTTTTGCTAATCGCCATCAGGGATTTATACTGATTGTAGGCGCCACAGGGTCAGGAAAGACCACGACTATTTACAGCCTGATTTCCCATATAGATTGCAAAACACGGAGCCTGATGTCTGTAGAAGACCCTGTGGAATACACCATACCCTTTGCCAACCAGCAGCAGGTAAATGTAAAGGCAGGGGTCACCTTTGAATCCCTTCTCAAATCATCTGTGAGGCAGGACCCTGACATCCTGTATATGGGAGAGATGAGGGACCCAGAGTCGGCTAAAACTGCAATAGACTTTGCCAGCACAGGACATCTTGCTGTCTCAACCATGCATTCAGCCAATGCCACCACCGCGGTCTTCCGTCTTGAAAGGCTGGGTATCAGCCGATGGATAATGGCTGATGCTGTGCTTGGTATTGTTGCCCAGCGATTGCTGAAAAAACTCTGTCCGTATTGCAAGAAGGTAGCGCCTATCTCAAAGGAAGAGACAGAGATGTTATCGCCATTTACAGATGATGTTCCATCTAAGGTCGCACATCCCGCAGGCTGTCCGCAATGTAATGATACAGGTTATTTGGGACGTGAAGCAGTGTATGAGATTATGGAATTTAACCGGGAAATCTCTGAAATGGTTCGCTCTGATACGCCTATTCAGGAGATCAGGAATTTTATCAGGGAGAGAGGGGATTATCTGATGAGCGACCACGCTGTGGAAAAGGTAAAGAAACTCATTTTTTCTCCAAAGGATGCCTATGAAAAGGTGCTGGTGGAAGATAGAGGATTTGGAAAGAGGGAACCTGTAAAAGAAGGACAAAAAGGAGATCTTGCTGGTAAAAAAGTAGGGGTTCAATTTATTGAACCCGTATTGACAGAGGGTTTGATAAATCAAACCCCTACAGAGACAAAAATAACAAATTTTCAACAGTCTTATGTCAAGACATCTATCCTTGTGGTTGAAGATAATGAAGACACTCAAAAACTGGCAGCGCGTTATCTGGAAAATGAAGGATACGAGGTTACTGTCGCAGGAGATGGGATTGAGGCATTACTCTCTTTGGGCAGCAAAAGGTTTAATCTTATTCTCTCAGATATAGATATGCCAAATTTAGACGGACTCAAATTGCTGGAGATGAAAAACCAGAAAGGCATTGAAACCCCTGTAGTATTCTTGACAGCCCGGACAGACGAGGAATCAGAATTGAAAGGATTTGAACTCGGGGCAGCAGATTATATCAAGAAGCCAATTCAGAAAGAGGTATTGCTGTTGAGAATTAAGAAGGCGCTTAAAAGTCCATAAAAGACTCAATTATGCCGCCTAATTTTCCCGGAAAGAAAAGACATCGTCTCCAGTCAGGAGGGTCTTGATTTTTGATGTCGTCTCTTTTTCCTTTATGTTTAGTTCCGTCATATCCTTTTTCTCAACAGCAATTAAAGTTAACATAACCAATACTGGTTTATAATTTGAAATTTGTCTGATGGGGTGACCTCAGATTTGAAAGGCTCTCTTGGAAAAGTCATTCTCATGATTTTAATCGTCGCTTTTTTTGAGAAATCGTTGGAAATTGAATATGAAGATGCGGCTGACCTGCTTTATCTTGGAGTAGGTGTTCTTCTTATCTCAGGCGCTCTTTTCTTGACACATGTCAATGCCAATAAACATAAATCTTGAAATCAAAACAGGCAACCCTAATTGCACTGTAGAACGCAAAAACGCGCAAAACCGGGACTATCTTCACGCATTAAAACCAAAGCGATTGAGCCAGTTACGGATTGTCTTTACCGTTGCGCCAAATACCCTTGCGGCAGGCTTGGTTATAGCCCCCTGCCTCCTGTTAGGTATTTGAGAAACTACCGTTTGCCATAATCAGCATAGCGTCCGGCTTTAAATCGCTTATCCCTCAGGAATTCTTTAAACCAGCCGTCAATTTCTTCCATTACACTTTCCCCAAGTATCTTTACTGATACCAGGGGGATGCCATGTTTGTTCCGGGTTCTCTGCGGAAACAAAAATATTCTTGCTTTTAGCAGTTAAGATATAGTATAAAATTTAATTCTTAATATTGCTTGGGCGGCAGCGCAGGAGATATTGATGGAAGGATATAAATAATTGTAGGGGCAGACCCCCGTGTCTGCCCATTTGGAGGAATTAATGAAAGTTCTTATCAGCGACAGCATGTCGGACAGGTGCGTTGATATTTTTAAGAGTGCGCCTGGATTGCAGGTTGATGTAAACACGAAGTTAAAACCCGAAGAATTGAAAAAGGTGATTAAGGATTACCACGCCCTTGTGGTCCGAAGCGCTACAAAGGTTACTGCCGAGATTATTGAGGCGGCGGATAATCTCAAAGTTATCGGAAGGGCGGGAACCGGCGTTGATAATATTGATACTGCGGCTGCCACCAAGAAGGGGATTGTTGTGATGAACACCCCGGGCGGCAATACCATAACCACAGCGGAGCATGCGGTTTCAATGCTTATGGCGCTGGCAAGAAAGATCCCGCAGGCAACCGCGTCCATGCGCAAAGGCGAATGGGAGAAGAAGAAATTTGAAGGCACCGAGGTAACGAGCAAGACACTCGGAATACTTGGCGTGGGCAATATAGGAAGCGTTGTGGCTGACAGGGCGCAGGGGCTCAAGATGAATGTGATTGCCTACGACCCGTATCTTTCGCAGGATGCTGCCAACAGGATGGGGGTTGAACAAGTATCTCTCGATGAATTGTATAAGAAGAGCGATTTTATATCCATTCATGTGCCGCTTACCAATGAGACAAAAAATCTGGTGGGTAAAGACGCCTTTGCAAAGATGAAAAAGGGCGTGAAGATTATAAACTGCGCCAGAGGCGGAATAGTAAATGAAAAGGATTTATGCGATGCAATTAAGAGCGGCATAGTATCAGGCGCGGCATTTGATGTGTTTGAAAAAGAGCCGGCGCCGCCTGATAATCCTCTTTTACAAATGGAAGAGGTAATATTAACGCCGCACCTCGGCGCATCCACTGCTGAGGCGCAGGAGAATGTAGCCATAGCCATTGCAGAGCAGATTGTGGATTATCTTGTAAAAGGCACGATACGAAATGCGGTAAATGTCCCGTCCGTGCCTGCAGAACTGCTTGCAAGCCTTAGTCCTTATATCACGCTTGCTGAAAAGCTGGGAAGTTTTCAGGGGCAGGCGCTCAAGGCCGGAGTGGAGGAGGTTACCGTAGAATACAGCGGCGACGTGGTTTCGTATGACATTACGCCGGTTACTATTGCCGCTATAAAAGGTTTGCTTGATCAGGTCATGGATCAACAGGTAAATTTTGTAAACGCCCCGCTTGTGGCAAAGGAGCGCGGCATAAAGGTAGTAGAGATAAAAAGTTCGAGGGCTATTGACTTTGCCAGCAGCATTACAATCAAGGTAAAGACAAAAGAATCGGAAAATCTTATAGAAGGCGCGCTCTTCGGCAAAAAAGAGCCGAGGATTGTGAGGATAGACAAATTCTTTCTGGATGCTGTGCCCGAAGGATACCTCCTTGTGCTTCACAATTATGATAAGCCGGGCGTTATCGGCAATGTGGGAACTTTGCTCGGCACAGGCAATATCAATATAGCAAGGCTGCATCTCGGCAGACAGGCAATTGGCGGAGAGGCTGTGTCAGTATGGAATATAGACACGCCGCTGCCAGCAGACCTGCTTGCGAAACTTTTAAAACTGCCGCATATGATTTCCGCAAAGGTGGTAAAATTATAATACAACCCAACATATCCCTTCCCGCCGGTGTAAAGGACAGCCTGCCGGATGAGGCAGTCAAAGTAGAGTGCGTAGAAAAGGCTATACTGTCGGTTCTGGAAAAACGGGGTTTTAAAAGGGTAATCACGCCATTTCTTGAGTACCTTGATGTTCTTTCCATCGGGCTTGGAGCAGATTTAAGGGGCAAGGTTTTTAAATTTATAGACCCGGCATCCGGCAGGGTGGTTGCCATAAGACCTGACATAACTCCGCAGATAGCAAGGGTTGTAGCTACGCGGATGAGGGATTGCAAGCTGCCCCTCAGGATATGCTATAATGAAAAAGTTTTCAGGTATCAGGAACCGAGAAGCGGCAGGCCGAGAGAGATTCAGCAAATAGGGGCTGAGCTTATAACAAAAAAACCTTCTCCTCAAGATGCCGCAGAAATAATAGTCATGGCAATCAGCAGCCTTAAGGGGCTGGGGCTTAAAGACTTCAAGATAGATATTGGCGAGGTTGGATTTGTGAGGGGAATGTTAGACAACCTGACAATAAGCGACAAAGAAAAAACCGCCATAAGAGACGCCATAGCATTGAAGGATGGCTCAACATTAGAAACATTATTAGATGCGTTAGGCGAGAAGGTGACGGTTAGAGAGAGAAAGGCCATTAAGATCATTCCATCGCTGTTCGGTGGCAAAGAGGTCTTGGAAAAGGCCTCATCCGTAGCCCTAAACAAGCAGGCTAAAGCCTCTGTAGAAAATCTTTCAATGGTTTTAAATATCCTTGCCGCAAAAGGGCTTGAAAGGTTTATAACCCTTGATTTGGCGGAAATGCGCGGTTTTGATTATTATACAGGGATAATTTTTGAAGGATTTGCAAAAGGGAT
>JACRNK010000016.1 GCA_016234985.1 Deltaproteobacteria bacterium | reverse complement strand
CAGGCCGACCTGTTTTGCCAGCATAGGGTTTATTGTCGCCTGAAAACTTATGGTGGAAAATAATGCAAAACTGCTGTAGAAAAAATATCCTGCAAGTATAAGGAACATTGTAATAACCACATACGCTACAGGGGATGCAAAATATGATTTAAATTCCTTTTTAAAAATAAGATAAAAATTGCGCATGAAAATCTCCTATTCTTTTGTCACCAACTTCACAAATATATCTTCAAGGCTCATCTCCTGCGGCTTAAGCTCAAGGAGCGCCCACCCTTTATTTACAATACAAGGAGCTATCTCTTTTCTTATATCTCTCCCTTTTATTGCCTCAACTATATATTCGCCAACCCCGCTGGCAGAAGCGGTGTCTACTGCCACCACCCTGCCGTCATTTATAATGACAACCCTCTGGCAGGTCATGCTGACTTCAGGAAGTATGTGGGTTGAGAGGATTACCGTCCGCCGGCCTGCAAGGTTTTTAATCAGCTTTCTTATCTCTATAATCTGTTTCGGGTCAAGGCCGATAGTAGGCTCATCTAATATTAAAACCTCAGGGTCATTGACTAATGCCTGAGCAAGACCGACGCGCTGGCGATAGCCTTTTGAAAGCTCGCTAATAAATTTATACGAGACATCCGTGAGAACGCACTCATCCATTGCCTTGGCAACAGCGACTTTTACCTTTTTACCCTCAACCCCTTTTATGCCGGCGGCAAAGTTAAGATAGTCTTCAACGGTCATATCCTTGTAGAGCGGAACATTTTCCGGCAGATAACCTATCCTCTTCCTTACCTCCAGAGGCTCTTCAAACACATCAAATCCGGCTACCTTTGCCTTGCCGCTTGTTGGAGGAAAGAAACAGGTAAGTATCCTCATCGTGGTGGTCTTACCCGCGCCATTTGGACCAAGGAAACCCAGTATCTCCCCTTTTCTTACGGAAAAGGTTACGCCCTTTAACGCATGGTAATTGCCGTAATATTTAGTAAGGCCTTCAACTTCTATCATTATATGCACCCCGCAAAATCAAGTAAAAAATATTGCCAACCCATAGGCATTCCTAAATGTGTTCTCCAAATTGCAAACCATCTCACATCTTTCTTTTTATCTAATTTGCAAAAAATCCTCCGGTGAAATTCCAGCCTGTTTTAAAATTGCCCTCAAGGTGCCTTCCGGCATATCTCCGGAATGATTAGGGATTGTCGTTCTTGCCCTCGTCTTTGGATTCCACCAGATTTCATGGCTGCCTTTTGCCGGTCTATCAAATGTAAAACCTACCTTCTTTAATCTTTTTACTATCTCCCGATACTTGAACCCGGCAAGATTCCCCACAACTACATTCCTACCGCAATCTCAATATCAATCTCTTTTTCAGGTCGTGTAATTCCAGGCGGTAGCGGATCTCCGTGTTCTTCTAACGACTCTATAAGTTTCCTTGCCACATCCTGCGCTATCTCTATAGTCTCTGCTATTGTTCTTCCCTGCGCAACCAAACCCGGTAAAACAGGACTGGTGGCAAGATAACTGCCTTCTTCAAGGGCTTCGATATGCAGTTTTACGAATATCTCAGACATGGTTTACCCCCGATTGTGCTGGCAAAACCCACCCTGCTCGGCTTCTATCATTTATATCCTCATGTATAATTTATTCAAATGCACAAAACAAAATTCTTAATCTCTTGCTCTTATCCTTAGCCTTGGCCTTTAAGTCTATTTCATCGGCTTCATTATAGTTAAATCTGCGCCTGCAGCGCTTTTACCCGTTAATGCAACCTCTATCTCACGCTCTTTTACAGGGGTATTCATCAGTTTAATCAGAGCGGCATCATTCTCCAATAACTTTGCCAGGTCTTGTTTTCGCCATGAGTCTTCCCAATTTCCAACAAGCGCATTCCAGACCTGGGTAATTGCCACTGCCTCGCCGTCTCTTATTTCTTCAACGCCTCTGTATTTCTCCTTGTCTTTGCCTATCAATGCGCGCATATTATGCACTACCACCACAAACGGAGGGCCGCACCTCATACAGTATTTTGCGGTTTTATCTATACTGTGGCACTGGACGCATTTTTTATGCGCCAGTTCCACTGCCTCATCAGCGCTATATTTAAGATAGCCCTCTGCTTTAAGCAGTCTTACAGCATCCTTGCCCAAGATAACTACGGCAGCCAAAAACAAGCCGGCAATAACAATAATAAGTACTATTATGGCTTTATTCATAAAAAAGTAAAAAACACAGGGCACGACCCTTCTAACCAGCCGTGCCCTGATAAATTACAATCAACGCTAACTTATTTCATTGCCTTTGCTTCTTCT
>JACRNK010000150.1 GCA_016234985.1 Deltaproteobacteria bacterium | reverse complement strand
TCACCATCACCAGCTCGGTCTGCATGATGCCGCCGGCGGTGTCTTCTGGATATTTGAGCAGCTTTTGGACCTCTGCGGATTCTTCCCACCCGATGCCTTCAAGAACTGTTTTTGCCTCCTCATGCGGGAGCTCTGCAATGACATCGGCGGCATCGTCCGTTGCCATCTCATCCACTATTTCGGTAAGCTCTGCCTTTGATATTGACGCAATGAGTTTTTCCCTTGTCTTTTCATCCACCTCCAAAAGCACATTTGACGCCGCTTCAGGCGGGAGCAGCCCGAAGACCGCCGCCTTTTCTTCATCTTCAAGACTTGTAAGGAGTTTGGCAATATCAGACGGGTGAAGCGGAGAGACAAGATTCGTTATGGCCGCATTATCTTTTTTTTGAATGAGGTCTTTTAATTCCTCAAGATTATTATTTGCCTTGGTTTCTTCAGCCATTGCTCCGCCTTTTAAAAAACATACTTGATTTTGAAAATTAGCATATACCAAAAGGTTAAGTCAACACATAAGAATTGCCTTTAAAGATAGTTTTTGACGCTTAAACGCTGTTGTGGTAATGTTGCCGTCATATGGAAAATACAGTTATGCAAAACCCCCTTCGCATTATTCCGCTCGGCGGCCTTGGCGAGATTGGACTCAATATGATGGCAATGGAATACGGCGATTCCATAATTGTCATAGACTGCGGCCTCATGTTTCCGGAGGATTATATGCTGGGGATAGACATTGTAATTCCGGACATAACCTACCTTAAAAGGAACAGAGAGAAAGTTAAGGCCTTTAGCATAACCCACGGCCACGAGGACCACACAGGCGCGCTGCCGTTTGTCCTGCGGGACATAAAAGCGCCGATATACGGAACTGCCCTCACCCTCGGCCTTATCAAGGAAAAGCTGGAAGAATTCGGCCTTGACAGAGAAACAGAGTTTATAACAGTAAAACCGCGGGAAAAGGTTTCTATTGCGCCGTTTGACATAGAGTTTATACGGGTCAGCCACTCCATTGCCGACGGCGTGGCCCTTGCAATAAAAACCCCTGTGGGCGTTGTAATCCATACGGGCGATTTTAAACTTGACCAGACGCCGGTTGACGGAGAGGTGCTGGACTATGCCAGATTTTCAGAATATGGCGAAAATGACGTGCTCCTGCTTCTTTCCGACTCTACAAATGTGGAAAAAGAGGGCTACACCGTATCGGAAAGAGAGGTAGGCGCAACCTTTGAAGAGATATTCAGAGCCAGCGCAGGGAGAATAATTGTGGCAGCCTTCTCATCCAATATCCACAGGGTTCAGCAGGTAATGGATGTTGCGGAGAAATTCGGGAGAAAGGTCATGCTTAACGGCAGGAGCATGGTGGCCAATGTGGGCATAGCGCGGGAGCTTGGCTATCTTAAGGCGCCTGACGGTCTTATCGTTGATTTAAAAGAGATTGACAGCCTCCCTCCGCAAAGGGCAGTGCTTTTGACCACAGGCAGCCAGGGCGAACCCATGAGCGCCTTGACAAGGATGGCGATGGACGACCATAAACATATAAAGGTGCGCAGGGGAGACACCGTCGTGCTTTCCTCCAAATTTATTCCTGGTCACGAGAAGGCAATTTCCAATATGATGAACCACCTTTACAGACGCGAGGCAGAGGTTATTTATGAAAAGGTCTCTGAGATACATGTATCAGGCCATGCAAGCCAGGAAGAGCTCAAGATAATGCTTAACATGGTCAGGCCGAAATTTTTTATTCCGGTGCACGGCGAATACAGGCATCTGGTAAAGCACAGCCAGCTTGCGGAAAAGGTGGGGATAAAAAAAGAAAATATCATCCTTGCGGAAGACGGCGATGTTGTGGAGATTACACAGGCGGCCATTTCTAAAAAAGAAAAGGTTGAGTATGGAAAGGTCTTTGTGGACGGCAAGGGTGTGGGAGATGTGGGCGATATGGTGCTTAAAGACAGGAAGCACCTTTCGCAGGATGGGCTGGTAATCGCCATCGTGGCGCTGAATGAAAAAACAGGGGAAATCATATACGGCCCGGACATAATCACAAGGGGCCTTATATTTGAGCAGGAATCTGCCGGGCTTCTTGAAGGCGCTAAAAATGTTGTTCTTGTGGCGCTTGACAATATAAATATAGAGGCAAAGGCGGATTGGCTGGAGGTTAAGGAAGAGATAAGAAAGGCGCTCAGGAGATTTTTCAACAAAGCGCTGGAAAGAAAACCGGTTATACTGCCGCTTATTGTAGAGATATAATATGCCGTGTTTTTGGCATAGCGCCGCCTTGTTTTAGGGTTGACAACCTGATAATATATTTATTATATTTCTACGCCTTTGCAACAATATATCATTTAAAGAAAGGAGCCTACCTTGTTTGAGATAACAGAAAAAAAACAGCTTTCACACACCGTTGCCCTTTTCAGGATAAAAGCGCCTATGATTGCAAAAAAACGGAAGGCAGGCCAGTTTATCATAATCCGTCTGAATGAACATGGCGAGAGGGTGCCTTTGACCATCGTGGATTCTGATATAAACGAAGGCACGATTAGCATCATATCCCAGGAGGTTGGCAAGACAACTTCCATGCTCGGCGACCTGGAAAAAGGAGACAGCATAATGGATGTTGTCGGCCCGCTCGGCAAACCGACACATATAGAGAACTTTGGCACAGCGGTCTGTGTCGGCGGCGGCATAGGCGCTGCACCTGTATATCCTATTGCAAAGGCATTGAAGGCAGCCGGCAATAAAGTCATTTCCATAATAGGCGCAAGGACAAAAGAGCTTTTAATCCTTGAACATGAAATGCGAAAGACAAGCGATGAACTTATTGTAACAACGGACGACGGCAGTTACGGCCATCACGGATTTGTGACTCAGATACTTCAAAAGCTGATAGATGAGCAGACAAAGATCGGTCTTGTTGTTGGCATAGGCCCTGTGCCTATGATGAGGGCGGTATGCAATGTGACACGGCCTTATAAAATACATACCGTTGTCAGTTTGAATCCTATCATGGTTGACGGCACAGGCATGTGCGGCGCATGCAGGGTTACAATCGGCGGGAAGAACCAATTTGTCTGCGTTGACGGCCCTGAATTTGACGGCCACGAGGTTGACTTTGAAGAATTGATT
>JACRNK010000029.1 GCA_016234985.1 Deltaproteobacteria bacterium | reverse complement strand
TCAGATGGCAAGGGATGAGCATCATGAGACAAGCCTTGTGTATAATAAGATAGAGGAGATGATAAGAAGAGGAGTCAAAGAGTCGGAGAGTCAAAAAGAAGGACTATCATACAAAGACTTTGCAATCTTTTACCGCACCAATGCCCAGTCCAGAATATTTGAAGAGCATTTCATAAGAAGCGGCCTGCCATACAATATTGTCGGTGGGTTAAGATTCTACGAAAGAAGGGAAATCAAGGATGCCATCGCCTATCTGAAGGTTATTGCAAATCCGAGCGATTCATTAAGCGTTATGCGCATAATCAACACGCCTCCGCGCGGCATCGGAAAGACGACCGTTGACAGGGCTGCCGCATTGGGAACAGAGCGCGGCATGCCGCTTTTCGAAGCCTTTAAGCTGGCTATTGAAAGAGGCATATTGCCGCCGCATAAAGGGCAGAGTTTTATAAACCTGATTGGAAGGTTCAGCAGCAAGCTGCAAGAAGCAAGATGCAGCATCCATGAACTTGCCAAGATGCTGTTGGAAGAGAGCGGCTACATAAAGATGTGGGAGGACGAACATACAGAAGAGGCAGAGGCAAGAATAGAAAACCTGCACGAGCTCATATCGGCAATGAGGGATTTTGAAAAAGGCAGGGAGAGCGTCAGCCTTGCTGACTTTCTTGACCACGTGGCGCTTATCAGCGATATAGACACTTTAGAGGATGAGCATAACCATGTCCCTGAAGGTTTTAATCAGGGAAGGGTTACGCTTATGACGCTTCACGCAGCAAAGGGGCTTGAGTTTCCTGTTGTATTCATGGTGGGCATGGAAGAGGGGCTGTTTCCGCACTCAAGATCTGTGAATGGAGACAGCGAGGATGAGCTTGAGGAAGAAAGGCGGCTTTGTTATGTGGGTATGACAAGGGCGATGAAGAAGTTGTTTTTGCTCGGCGCAAGAGAGAGGACTATCTATGGCGAATCAAGATTTCAGGGGCAATCAAGATTTATAGACGAGATAAACCCTGACTATGTGGAGATAATCAACCCGGAATCCAGAACTCAGAATCCAGAATTCAGAAGAGATGCTCAATCTGAAACAAGCATGGAAGAACCAAGAATAGTTTATGATGATATTCAGGGAAACGACCCTTGGAAAATAGGCATGAGGATAAAACATCCAAGCTTTGGCATCGGGATTATAAAGGCAAAGGAAGGCATTGGCGAGGATGCGAAACTTACAATTATGTTTCAGAGTATGGGGCCGAAAAAACTGATAGCTAAATATATTTCTATGCCGGATGCCTGAAAATAATTTAGGGGAGGCCTCTATAGAATATTCTATAAAGAGCCTCCCCTCTTTCTATGAAACAGCGGCCCCAGCTGTTCCAGGAAAGACTTTCAAAATCTACATGCCGAATTTATGCGCCCGCTCTGTTGAAAATATGCCCGATGGCCTTTTTGCCGGAAATTCTGTTATTTTTTCAAAGGTGAGGGGGTCGTAAACTACCACCTTTCCCTCGTCCATCAACGATATGTAAACCGCATCGCCCTTTGGCGTAAACTGCGGATGGGTTGCGCCTTTGCCCGGTGAAAAGGTTTTTATGACCTCAAGGGTTTTAAGGTCTATAACCTGAATTGTATCCCCGTTTTTTCCAACCAGGTCTATCCATACATATCTTCCGTCAGGCCCTGCAACCGTATAAAGCGCAGTGCCGACCAGAGGCACTTCTTTTACAATGCTCCAGTCCCTTGTATTGTAAACCAGAGCCACCTCTCTTTTTATGGCAGGAAGCACGGCATAACCGCCTGCAATTGCCCACCCTTTCAGATGCGGTATCTTCCACAACGGGACAATATCTTCTCCTGTCCCTCTGTCATCTTTTGTCTTTATGGTTGTAATCTTTTTTATCTCTGACATGTCCCATGTATCCAAAAGCCCAACCCAGTTGGAATTTAAAAGGCCGGCAATATAATATCTGCCGTCAGGCGTTATGAGTCCGTCATACGGGGTCTCGCCTATATCCCAGAATTTCCTTATTACAGGGAAATCCTTTTTGCCTGCATCCACAACCCATGTCCCGTCGTTATCCATCATTGAAAATATAAGAAGATTGCCCGGCGCATCCACCAGGCCGACAACCCGTGCTGCTATCTTTTTCCCATCAGGAAGTTCTTTTTCTGCCGGGATTTGTTTTACCGTTTCCAGGGTCTCTGCATCAAGTATTCTCACCTCGCCCGGCACATAGTTGCTGAGCGCGACATATTTGCCGTCCTGAGTCATTACGCCGCCTACAGAATCATCCCCGGCCTTTACCCTTTTTATAAGTTTCAGCTTGACAAGGTCTATCTTGCTTAC
The DNA here is from genome assembly GCA_016234985.1 of Deltaproteobacteria bacterium. Classification (GTDB taxonomy): domain Bacteria; phylum Desulfobacterota; class GWC2-55-46; order UBA9637; family UBA9637; genus JACRNJ01. The sequence continues at coordinate 9,727 of JACRNK010000029.1, read as the reverse complement.
ATTGGCGTCCCTTCCTATTACATAGGCATATTGCGCGTCTTTTGAAAATTTGACTGTTGCATGTATGAGATTGCCGAGGCCGGAAACCCTGCCGAGGAATTTATGTTTTGAGGAGTCTATGACAATGACGCTTCCGGATTCTCTTTCAACAATAACCATTAAAGAGGCAGTGCCGTCAGTGTCTCCTGCATGGGAGGTTGTTGCGGCATTGAAAATTATCCAGAATGCCAGAAGGCTCGCACATATTGCAAATTTCAGATTTTTCAAATTTTTATTTTTCATTTTGCAATTTTCACTGCGCATTGATTTTTAACTCCTATTTCTTCGTCGGTCAGATAACAGGCAGGGTCTTCTGCCCAGACATTTCCATATATGGCCTCTGCCCTGACCCTGTAGTTGCCGCCGCATATATCAAGAAATGCGCACTGGCTGCATCTGCCCATAACAGATTCTTTTTTATTTTTCAGCCCTCTCATAATCGGGTCTTTTTTGTCTGTCCATATCTCGCTGAATGGCCTCTGTTTTACATTCCCAAACGAATAGTGGCTCCAGAATTGGTCTGCGTGCACATTGCCGAGGTTGTCAATGCAGCCTATGGCCACGCCTGAGCTGTTTCCGCCCCGCATCTTCAAAAGCTTATAAACCCTTTCTGCCTTATCAGGATTCTCCTTCTTAACCTTCATATAAAGATAAATGCCGTCTGCGTCATTATTGCCTGTGAGGACGTCTTTTTCCATACCCTTATCATCAAACTCCATTGCCTTTTTAAATATAAAGTCAAGCGTCTGCCTTGTTTCCTCGTGGCTCAGATCATCCTTGCTTATTTTTCTTCCCCTTCCTGAATATACAAGGTGCGAAATGTATATCCTCGGAATATCCTCTCTCTCTGCCAGATCAAATATGGCTGGAAGCTGCGGCAAAGTCCTCTTGTTTAATGTAAAGCGAAGCCCTGTCCTGACGCCGATGTCTCTGCAGCTTCTTATGCCTTCCAATGCCATATTGTATGCGCCAATCATGCCTCTGAACCTGTCGTTGAATTCTCCAATCCCGTCTATGCTCACGCCGACATAGGCAAAATTTGCTTCCTTGATTGCCTGCGCCGTTTTTTTATCTATCAAAACCCCGTTTGTGGAGAGCGCACACCTGATGCCTTTGCTGCCGGCATATTTGGCAATCTCAAATATATCCTCCCTTAAAAGAGGGTCTCCGCCTGAGAAGATGATAACAGGAGCGCCAAACGCGGCAAGGTCGTCTATTACAGCCTTTGCCTCTTCAGTCCTTAATTCGCCGGCATAGTCTTTATTCAAAGAATCAGAATAGCAGTGGATGCATTTCAGGTTGCATCGCTTGGTAATGTTCCAGACAACTACCGGTCTTTTGTCTTCTGCAAACTGGAGGAGTCTTGCAGATGCCCCCTGCTTGCAACCCCCGATAGAACCATTCGAGGGCAGGCCTGCAGGGGCAGGCCCATGCCCGTGTCTTTTATGGCCGGCGCCTTGCTCGGTCTTTATTGTTTCACATAAAAGTTTTGTAACGCCCAGCATAGATAACCTCGTTTACCCCCACACCAAAATCTTTGGTGTGAGGGTTTATTTACCCATTGCCTCTTGCCCCTCACCCTTTGCCCTCTCCCCCAAGGGGAGAGGGGAGGGTGAGGGGTTTGCCTGTATCTTCGGATATGTTTTGTTCAACGCATTATATTTGCCGGCAGGTTTTTTAAACGGCAGCCTCTTTATCTCCTCTAATTTAAAGGCGTCATAGATGACCACCGCGCCTTCTTCCTCATAAATGCTGACCAGCGCATATCTCCCATCCTTTGTAAATTCAATGTGCATGGCCTTTTTATCCTTTGAAGGAGTAAGCGTTTTCACAACCTGCAAGGTTGCCTTATCTATAATCTGGATTGCATCCGTATTTGTATCAACCCATATAAACGGCGTATTTTGATGCGTCCTCACAAAAAAACCGGGCAGAGGCAAGGTGCGGCATGCCGTCTGTCTCAAAGGTATTTATAATCTTTTTCTCCTTTAAACTGTAAATATAGAGTATTGTCCCTTTTCTTGAAGAGCCTATAATGATGTCCTCAAACGGGCTTAGTGATATATCTTCAAATGGTTCCGGCAAGGCAAGCCTTTCTATTTCAAAGCCCTTTGTATAATTTATAAGCCATAGATTAGGCATATCCCTGAAAGAACACACAAACTTTTTTTCTGAAGTCAAAGTGTATATCCCGCCTATCTTGCCTGATGTTTCTAAAATATAAGTCGGGGTTAATTCATCGGTTAAAAATACGATATTGCCGGGGAGGTAGTTTGCTGCAGCCACCCATTTATCATCATCGGATATGGCTATATTTCTCGTATTTATACCCACCTTTACGCTTCCCGCTTTTTTCAATGTCCAAAGGTCGTATTTTGTTATTATGCCGTCCCTTGTTGGGGCATATATGTAACGGAGCGAGTAAGAGAACTTAGGTCCGCCGTGAATGGCGCCTACCTGAAACTTATCAAGCGCCTTAAAGTTCTGGCCGTCCATAACAGTCACGCTTTTACCGCTTTCAACAACAAGCGTTATATTTTCGTAATCAACCCCCTTTTCTTCCCCCCTTTTGTAAAGGGGGGATGCAGGGGGGATTGTTTTTTGAGATTTTGTTTCTGCAAAAAACTCTCTGCTTTTAACAATATCTTCCTTTGTCCATCTTACATTATTCAGGGGCAATGTTATGTGAGAGATTATTTTGTCAATATCGGCGTCTGTCAACAGCCCTTTAAATGCCGGCATCTGGCTTGCGGCAAGGCCGTCTTTTTATATGCCTTCAGGGTTTCGGGTATTAAGGCCGGGGCTTTGAGGCCGTATCTTTCGGTATGATGGCAGGAGGCGCAGTGTTTCATATAAAGCCCTTTGCCGTCATCAGCCCATGCAAGGCCGGCTGTAAGGATTAGAAATGCAATAAGAGTAAATATCTTCTTCATGGGGGGCCTTCTTTTCTTTTTCCCCTCACCCTGACCCTCTCCCGCAAGGGGAGAGGGAATCTTAAAGTTTTCCCCTCCCTTGACGGGAGGGGATTAAGGGGAGGGTGGTAGTGCTTTCTACATCCTGTTGCCGCAGACAAAGCCCAATTTTGCGCATACACCCTTCTGCGCAGTTAAATGGCATGTTGCGCAGGTTGCCGGGTTTAATGGATGCTTTGCCTCTTTTGATGCAATCGACTTGCCGTCTGCAATAGCAACGACATCATAAACCGGCTGCCCGTTTACGATGTCTGTTGTAAATGCAGCGCCGATCTTTTTAAAGACAAGAACAGCGAGCTTGCCATCGGGATACTTGTTACCCTTCTTCTTGTATATATCCATCACTTTTGGATTGACATAACCGATATACCCGCCCGGTTTTACCGCGCAGTAGGTATCTACGGTTTGCTGGAGTACGTCATCCCCGCCTGCGCCAAGAACATTTATGCCGCAATCAGGGAAGATGTCCAGAGAAATAGTCTTTGTCCACTTGTCCCAGTAATTTGCCGGCGCCTTTTCCGCTGAAGCCGCCGCCTTTGCTCCCTTTTTTTCCGCCGCAAAACTACTGCCGGTCATTACTGCTAATATCATTACTGCTGCTAATGCTGATAAAAATATCTTTTTCATGTTTTCTCCTTTTTTTGTCTACCCCTCACCCCGACCCTCTCCCGCAAGGGGAGAGGGAGTCTTAAAGTTTCCCCTCCCTTGACGGGAGGGGATTAAGGGGAGGGTGAATAATGTCAATTTACTAAATGCGTTTGTATTAATAAGTATCCGTCATTGTATTGTATACATTGAAGTGGCCTGTTGGTGTTACAAGCCAATCTGCTTTAATCCTTGATTTTTCTTTCAAGGTCTTATCATCAAAGATTATAATCTCTCCCGCCTTATCCCACACCGCTACCCACACCTCGGTGCCTGTTTTGTTGTATTCAAGGTGCACAACCCTGCCGTGGTCAGCTACCTGGAAGCACTTGGGCTTCTCATTGGGGTGGTTTTTCTCAAAGGCGCAGACACTCCTCTTTATCTTGTCATCAGGATTAAGTGTATGGTCAACCCACACATGTTCCGCCTTTGGGTGTGTTTTCACAAACAAACCGCCGCCGCCGAGGGTCTCTATCTTCCTTACAACCTTCCACGCATTTTTGGGATGGCCCTTTGGGTCGCTGCCGTATACCGCAACCAGCCCTTCACCGAGATGAGGCGTGGCTGAAACAGGACCAAATTCCGGGTCTGTCCAATTAGCGCCCCTGCCAGGGTGAGGTTTTTGACCTGTCTCAATCTGGGCAATCTGCTTTTTGGTCTCGCTGTCCACAATCACCATCTTGTTTTTCATGTTGGCTGCCATCATGATATATCTTTTGCTTGCATCCCAACCGCCGTCGTGGAGAAACCTCTCCGTCTCTATCTGTGTAATTTTGAGATTCTTGAGGTCAGAGTAGTCTATTGCCCATATATAACCCGCCTCTTTGACATTGATTATCCATTCAGGCTCTTTATGCGCTGAAATAATAGCCGCAACCCTCGCCTCAGGGATATATTCGTTTGTATCGTACGAGTAAGACCTGGTGCTTACGACCTTCTTGGGTTCCAGCGTCTGGCCGTCAAGAACCACAAAATGAGGCGGCCAATAGCATCCTACAATTGCCAGTTTATCCAGAAAGTTCCCTTTTTTGCCGTTATATTTACTGCTGTCAATGCTTCTTGCATCAAAACAGGTTTTGACCTCAGCCACCTTGTCAGGCGTTTTCATCCAGAGGTCTATCATGGTTGCCTTTCCATCTCTTCCAATGGAATAAAAATACCTGCCTGAAGCGGAGGTGCGCAGTATATGAACTGCAAAACCTGTGTCAACAACATTGACGATTTCTTTGGTATCTCCGTCAATAATGGCGACCTTGCCTGCATCTCTTAAGACAATGCCAAAGAAATTCTGATAGTTTCTGCTGTGCTCAGGCTTCTTTGGCCTTTGAGCTTCAGGCACTATAAGCCTCCAGCTCTCTTTCATCTCGGCCAAACTCATCTCAGGCGGGGCAGGCGGGGGGTTCTGGAGAAATCTTGCCAGAAGGTCTATATCATCAGCGGAGAGATACTCTCCCCACGTCGGCATTCCGCCGCCGGTTCCATTGGTAATGAATGCCTTGATTATATTAGTGTCGTAATTTTTTTCCTTTAATTTTGCATCCGTGATATTCGGCCCTGTAGCGCCTTTTCTAAGTGTTCCGTGGCAACCGGCGCATCTATTGAAAAACAGACCTTTTGCCTTAATCAACTCCTCAGCCGTTAAGTCTGGGTTTGCCTGAGCCTTGTAAGCTACTCCTATTATCATAAGAGCGGACAAGACTACTGACAAGCCCGTTTTTTTAATTACAGCCATTACTCTTGTGTCTAATTGAGCTAACATCTGTCTAACCTCCTTTTTTGTTTTCAAGGTTAATGCCTTGAGTTGCCGCATGCTAACGCCTGCGGCTGTTAGCAACTCAAACCTTATAGGTTTGAGCTTTACATCCCCTGTCTTTCACCTCCTTTTTATATTCAAATTTATTTTAACAGCCTTTGTTTTATCTCCTGAGCAAGAGAATCTTCACCCATGAGATGCTTTATACGCCACGCCGCCTTATAGGTAATATGCAGCTCTCTTTTAATACCCATGGCAGATGAGCCTTTTGCCCCAAGTATAATGGCGTCAAACCATTTGCTTAAAGAGAGTCTGCTGCCGTGGAATATGGTCATTGATGTATCGGAAAAGGTATATCTGCACCCTGAGCAATAATAACGTTTATGTTCCGGAAAAGTTCTCATGCATCCGACCTCTATAATATGCTCCCTATGACATCTGGGGCATTTTACCCCGCCGGGCCAGCGAATCTTTCGCAAAAGCTCTATACAACGATTTTCAGCAGAATTTCCTGCCATATTTTCACAGAGGGGATAATTGTAGCTGATTTTTATTATAATGCAACAACCATGCCATCCCCTCTGCGAAGTAAAATTAACAAAAAAATGTAGATATTTCTTGGCAGTGCAGCATAAATCCAAAGGTGTGATTATTATTGCAGCCTCTAAAAAACGGCGTAAAATAGCCATTTGGCGGCATAGCGCCGCCAAACTTAAAACAATCAAGAAGGAGGTGGATGGCTGAAAAGATAAAAACATGAAAAGGAAAAGGGGTAAAAACAGAAATTTTCAGCCTGAAGTCTTCAGACCGAAAAGGTGACATTTGTCACATTATCAAATTTAATATAAGCTATAATTTAAACATAAAAAATAAAAACAGGCCATGAAAGGAGGTGAAATCAAATGAAGACAATGAAAAAAGCAATGGGTTTTTTATCCCTGGCAGCAGTGATGTTGTTTGCGGCATCGGCTTTTGCAAATGAGGCAAAAGAAATAAGGGGACAATTCATTTCTGGAAATTCCCAGCAGAGCAATGTTGTGGTGAACGTAGAGGTTCTCGGTCTGGCCGGTCCTGAGAAAAAGGCAACAAGCTTTAACCTGGCCGGCGATGTTAAGTGGACAGTGTGCCTTTCGGGACAATGCGCGGAAAAGACAGGAATTGAAGGGTTCCGTATGGTAAATGAGTATGCAGCCTATGAGGCGTATGGTCTTACGCCCAAAGACAAGAATGTAACCCTTATCCAGTCAGGGGATGTAATTACCGGTGTTAAGATTAATCTCTAATCAATGGATATAGAAGGGGCCGGCCTAAGGCCCCTTCTATATTTTCTGCCTTCAATTCAAAGTCAATTCAGCAGTTCCTTCAAGGCATGCATTCTTTCCTGCAATGATGACGAATACCCCATGCCGTTTTGGCCCATAATCTGGCGTAATCCGGCTAAGACCTTAAGAGAGGCTGAAGGTTCATAACCGGCGGTTTTAATAAAATCCAGGCTATATGCATCGGCCTCCATCTCTTTTTTAAGCTTATCGGATATGGAGGTTTCTTTTGAAATGCCCAAAATGTCTTGCCCGTCTTTATAATGCCCCTTTATAACATGCGCCCATTCGTGGCCTATGACAAAGGCCATCTCTGCGTCATCTTCAAAAAAATTCATCAGGCCGTTGGTTATAACTATATATCCCATAGGATGAAGGTATGCATCCGGTTTGTCGTAGTTTTCCACTGCAATCTTAACATGCCGGCCTGTCAATCCTTCCAGCTTATCGGCTATGGCCTGCACCCTTGTCATATCCATACTCAAGGCAGGTTTAAAGCCAAGGAAGACTATGAGTAAACTGAAGATGGTTATGATTTTAAAATACCTTTGATATGAATGTCCTGATACAGCCTCTTTCATATCTTTAACTATATCGCAACAAGTGTGCCAGTTAAGCCGAAGGTATTTAATTTGAGGATTTTAGACACAAAATCAAGGAGATACAGTAAGTATGGGGGTTAAGGGTTCAATGGTTGGTAACGGTGGATTGGCGGAAAAAAGCCAGATGTGGCGGAAAAATACCGCCAGATGCAGGATGGTGGGGCTTTAAGGGTATTCAGGGTTTTCCATTTGTAGCTTGCGGCGGTTCCAATACTATGCCATGTTTTTCTACCTTGTCCCTGAATGTTTCTCTTTTCATTTTGAGAATCCTTGCGGCCTCGCTCTTATTTCCACTTGCTTTTTTAATGGCCAGTGTAAGAAGCCTTATTTCCATATCCTTTATCATATCCTCAAATGAGGCAGCCTCTTCCATAACATCGATTAGATGTCTGTCACATAATTTTTCAGGTGATGCCATGAGAAAATCAGGAAGATCCTCAACTCTAATATCATTTGATTTTGTAAGAGTTACTACTCTTTCTACCACATTTTCCAGTTCCCTGACATTGCCGGGCCAATCATAGTTTATCAAGAGCTTCATTGCTTCGTGGCAAAAGGTTTTTTTTCCCATTTTAGATGAGTATTTATTAAGCAGATACTCTACAATCAGCGGAATATCCTCTTTCCTTTCCCGCAAAGGCGGAAGGTTTATAGGGACTATGTTTAACCGGTAATAAAGGTCTTCTCTAAACTTGCCCTGCTTTGCCAATTTTAAGAGGTCAACCTTGGTGGCGCATATTATGCGGATATCCACCTTAATGGTCTTTGTGCCGCCCACCTTTTCTATCTCTTTTTCCTGTAAAACCCTTAATAGTTTTGTCTGCATGGAAAGAGGGATGTCATCTATGTCATCTAAAAATATGCTCCCGTTATTGGCAAGCTCAAACCGCCCCCTTCTCTCTTTAACGGCGCCTGTGAATGCGCCTTTTTCATGTCCGAAAAGCTCGCTCTCCAGCAAGCTCTCGGCAAGGGCTGCACAGCTGAATTTTACAAAAGGCTTATCTTTGCGGGGGCTGTTGTAATGTATGGCATTTGCAATGAGTTCCTTGCCTGTCCCGCTTTCTCCGATAATAAGCACTGTCGCATCCCGCGGGGCAACGGTTTCAATCAGCTCGTAAACGCCCTTCATCTTTTTGCTCTTGCCAACTATGTTGCCAAAACTGTACCTTTCTGTTATTTCTTGCTTAAGTTTTATATTTTCTTCAACAAGCCTCCTGAAATCTTTAAGCCTTTCCAGGATGAGCAGCAATTCCTCAGAGGAAAACGGTTTTGTAATGTAGTCATAAGCCCCAAGCTTCATTGCCTTTATAGCCGTATCTACGGTAGCATATGCAGTCATTACAATAGCCGTAGTGTCTGGTTTTAATGCCTTTATCTCTTTTAAAAAGGCCAGGCCATCCATGTGCGGAAGCCTTATATCGGTAATCACAACATCGAACTCTCTCTCTTTGAATATGTTAAGCGCCTCAACAGGATTATCAATGGCAAGGACATCATAACCTTCCTTTAAAAGCGCATCCGTCAATGTTATCCTCTTTATCTTTTCATCTTCTACAATGAGAATTTTCATGAATTATGCTACCCCTCCTTTTATTTTCTCTAACACCTAATATTCGGCTCTTTACCAACTATCGGCAGGGTTATACTGAAGGCAGTTCCTTTTCCTGTCTCGCTGTAAACATTTATATCTCCATCATGCTTTCTCACAATTTCAAGGCTTACAGACAATCCAAGCCCTGTCCCTTCGCCCAGTTGTTTGGTTGTATAGAAGGGATTAAATATATTAGCCATATCCTCCTGTCGGATGCCGACGCCGGTATCAATTATCTTTATATCTGCAAAGTTGCCTATCTTTGCCGTCTCTATGGTGAGCCTGCCGCCTTTTGGCATTGCGTCTATCGCATTCAGTATGATATTAAAAAAGACCTCTTGCAGTTGATGAGAATCTCCGGTTATACGGGGAAGGCCGGCCTCAAAACCGGTTTCAACTTTTATCCCTGTCTTCTGTAATTTATAATCAGCCATAATAATAGTCCTTTCTAAAACACCGTTTATATCCACTTCTCCCCATACAGGCTCATGTTTCTTTGCATAGTCAAGAAGGTCTCTGACAGCGCATTCAATATCATATAAAGCCTCGTCTATCAACTCAAAGTATCTTTTTTTTCGCTGCGGGTCCTCTGTTTCATTTTTAATAACCGTAAGGCAATTCTTTATTCCATCCAGAGGATTGTTGATTTCATGCGCAAGCTCTGCCGACAATCTTCCGATAGAGGCCAGCTTTTCCGACTGTTCAACCTGAGACTTTACATCCTGAAGATTTTTATATGCCTTTTCCAATTCGTTTTGAAGAAAGTCAAACCTTGTCTGGGTTATTATAAGCTCGTCCTTGTCTTG